>NZ_JBHJUK010000041.1:0-62147 GCF_042266225.1 Kitasatospora sp. NPDC056181 | reverse complement strand
TTTTCTTTGTGTTTTGCCGCCGTTTTTTGTTCATAAACCTCCCCCCCCCCCCCTCTACCCCCCCCCCCCCGCCGGCCCCCCCCGGGGGGGGGTCCCGCCCGGCCCCCCTCCGGGCGGTGTCGGCGGACTACTGCTGGCGGAGCATCCCGTCCACCACGCGGGCCGCGGCGTGGCCGTCGTCGAGGTCGCAGTAGGCCTCGCGGAAGGCCGTGTACTTGTCGGCGTACTCCGCGGTCAGCTCGTCGACCCGGCCGAGCGCGGAGACCAGCTCCTCCGAGGTGGCCAGCAGCGGGCCGGGCGCCTCCGACTCGTAGTCGAGGCTGAAGCCGCGCAGGTTGTCGCGGTAGTGCTCCAGGTCGTGCGTGAAGAACAGCACCGGCTTACCGGTCGCGGCGAAGTCGAACAGCGTGGCCGAGTAGTCGGTGACCAGTACGTCGGCGATCAGCAGCAGCTCGGCCATGTCGGGGTAGCTGCCGACGTCCCAGATGTAGCCGTTGCCGGCGCCGGGGATCTGGCCGCACATCACGCTGTGCCGGCGGACCAGCAGGACCTGGTCGTCGCCCAGTGCGGCCTTCGCCGCCTCCAGGTCGATCCGCAGGTCGATCTGGTAGCCGCCGTTCGGGCGCCGCCGGTCCTCGCGGAAGGTCGGCGCGTAGAGCACGACCTTCTTGCCCTCGGGCAGGCCGAGCCGCTCGCGGACCTGCTCGGCGGTCTTCTCCCGGTCGGAGGCGAACAGCAGGTCGTTCCGGGGCGAACCGCTCTCCAGAATCTCGCCCTTGAAATCGAACGCACGGCGCAGCACCGGCGCCGCCCAGCTGTTCCCGGCCACCAGCACCGACCAGTTCGGAACCTCGGCGGCGAGGCCCTTCAGGTAGTTGGCGTCGGTGAACCAGACCTTCTCGAAGTCGTACCCGATCTGCTTCAGCGGGGTGCCGTGCCAGGTCTGCACGACCACCTGGCCGGGGCGGCGGACGAAGAAGTCCGGCAGGTGCGCGCTGGTGACGATGTACTTGGCGGTGGCCAGCGCCTCGAACCACTCGGGGCTCCAGAGCCGGATGGCGTTCGCCGTCTGCGGCAGCTCGGCCTGGAGGTCGTCGCTGCCCCACAGGTGCTCCAGCGGCAGGCCGCGGCGGACCAGCTCCTCGTGGATCGCCCGCGGCGAGTCCGCGTAGAGGCCGCCGAGCGCGACGTTGTAGAGCACGGTGTCGCGCACCGGGAGCCGGCGGGCCGTCGGGTAGTCGACGGTGCGCAGCTGGCGCTGGCGGTAGCCGCTGCGCTCCTCGGGCAGCAGCGCCGAGTGCGACTCCAGCGAGAGGCCGTCGTAGTAGCGGCGCTCCAGCACGATCCGCTTGCCGCGCGACTCGACCTCCAGCGGCAGGGAGGTGAAGCAGTCGGGCGAGATCAGCGCGTGCCGGACCAGGACCGTGCCGGCCGGCTCGCCGACCGGGCGGAAGAAGACGTCCCAGGTGCCCTGGGCGAGCGGCACCCGGCCGGCGAAGGAGGCCGTCGGCACCGGCGGCAGCGCGGCCCGGAACCGGCCGTCCGCGATCTCCACCGGGTAGACGTGCTCCTCCTCGCGCCAGTTGTGCCGCACGACGAGCTCCCAGCGGTGGTTGCCGGGCAGCGGGAAGGACCCGCTGAACAGGAAGCCGTCGGCGCCGCGGGAGGCGACCTCGTCCACCACCGGCTGGAGCAGCTGGTCGGAGAACTGGAGGTAGCCGCCGGGGGAGGGCTTGGAGTAGAGCGCGCGGCGCTCCTCGGCCGGGGCGTCCGGGTTCAGCGCGACGTGCAGCTGTTCGGGCGCGTTGCGGTCGTCCAGCGCCACCGGCACGGTGCGGCCGTCGGCGAGCAGCAGGGCGGTGTCCCAGCGGTCGCGGCTGCGCTCGTTGGCGACCGGGTCGAGCTCGGCCCAGGCCCGGCGGACGGCGGTCAGCTCGTCCAGCGGGACGGACGTGGAGAACGGCTGGAGCGTGCCGACCGGGGCGCCGAGCTCCAGCGGGTAGAGCAGCTCGCGGTCGGACTCGACGTGGGTGAGCTTGAGGCGGGCCCCGGCGAGGTCCGGGCCGGAGCGGGCCGCGCCGGACACCTCCACCCGGCCGCCGTGGGCGGCCAGGCCGGTCGCGCGCGCCCGGACGGTCTCCACCCGCAGGTAGACGTGGCCGTCCCGGACCCACGGCACGACCCGCACGTCCGCATCGACCCACTGCGCGGGGAGGTACGCGGCGGTGTCGCTCCAGCCGGCCGAGATCCGGCCCTTGTAGACGCCGCCCTTGCCGGCGCCGGCCACCAGGACGCGCCAGTTGCCGTCCTTCCACTGGCCCCGCTGCTTGAGCTTCTTGGGGTCGAGGGCGACGCTGAAGCCGGCCCAGTCGCAGTTGTACAGGTCGTGCTTGGAGCTGGCGGTGGCCTCGGGGCTGTACAGGGTCTTCATCGGCACGGCGAGCACCCGGCGGCCCTTGGTCTCGCGCAGCACCAGCGTGCGGACCATGTCGAGCTTGTTGGCGGCGCCCAGCTGCTCCGGGTAGGCGTGCCCGGTCAGCTCCAGCTTGCCGCCGACCCAGGCGGACTCGTACAGCCGGCTGCGCATCACCAGCGAGTTGTCCAGCTTGAGCACGGAGGCCGGCACGCTCTTGCGCCCGCCGCGCAGGAACGGGTAGTCCGCGTACGGGCGCAGCAGGCCGCGGGCGGCGACACCGCCGTTGCTCTCGCCCTCGTACTTGATCTGCTCGACGAACTCGTCGATCCGGCCCGACAGGGTCAGGTGGTACTTCAGCCGCAGCGGCGCGCGCAGCTTGCGGACCTGCTCGGGGCCGATCGCCCGGAGCAGCCGGCCGACGTTCTTGAGGTAGGCGTCCCGGTACTCCTTGTCGCCGTCCACGACGGACCAGAAGAACATCGGGATCTCCTCGACGAGGGTGTTCTCGTCGTAGGAGCGCAGGTACTCGGCGAAACGCGGGTCGGTCTGCTTCTTCAGCCAGCCGCGGACCAGCTCCACCGAGGCGACCCGGTCGACCAGGCCCTTGGGGTTGGTCCGCATCTGCGTGATCGACATCTCGCCGACCTCGCGCTCGCGCCAGTGGTAGATCGGCTCGGAGAGCACGTCCACGCTCTTGGCGAGGTAGTGGTGCGGCACGCTGACCGGGGCGTCCTCGTACAGGATGCCCTCGGGGTAGAGCAGGCCGGCCGCGTCGAAGAAGGACCGGCGGTACACCTTGTTCCACGCCGTGCGGTCGGTGACCAGCGCGGGGATCTCGGTGATGTGGGTCTTGAGCCTGGTCTCCTTGAAGGGCTTCACGTGCCCGCCGGACTGGTAGTAGCCCACCGCGCGGAAGCGCAGCACGTTGCCGGTGACGAAGTCGGAGCCGGTCTCGTCCAGCGTGTTGATCATGAGCTCGTACGCGCTCGGCGGCATCGAGTCGTCGCTGTCGACGAAGCAGAGGAACTCGGCGTCCGGGTCGATGTGCCGGATGCCGGTGTTCCGGGCCGCGCCGAGGCCCTTGTTCACCTGGCGGACCAGCCGGAACCGGGAGTCCTTGGCGGCGTACGCCTCGGCGAGCGCCGCGCTGTCGTCCTTCGAACCGTCGTCGACCATGACGCACTCGAAGTCCGTGAACGTCTGGGCGGCGATCGAGTCGAGGCATTCCACGAGGTAGCGCTCGACGTTGTAGATCGGGACGACGATGGAGAGGCGGGGAGCCATCGGCTACGCAGGCCTTTCTTGGGGAAGGAGCGTGGCAGCCCGTTCGGGGCCTGGCCGCACTTGGAACCGGTGCGTACGTGCCCAGCGATCCTACCTTCCGGCCCCGGAGGCCCTCCGGGGCCGCCGAGGGCCGCCGGGCAGGTCCGGAGCCGCGGCCCCGCACCCTACCGGCCCCGCGGCGGACCGGGCGGGGTGGGACCGGCCGGGCGGGCGGCCACTACTCTGTGCCCATGCCCCGCTTCAGCGTCATCGTCCCCGTCCACCGGGTCCAGGAGTACCTCCCCGAGTGCCTCGACTCGGTGCTCGGCCAGGGCGGCCCGGACTTCGAGCTGATCGCGGTGGACGACCGCTCGCCGGACGGCTGCGGCGCGATCCTCGACGAGGCCGCCGCCGCCGACCCCCGGGTGCGGGTGCTGCACCTGCCGGAGAACGTCGGCCTCGGCCGGGCCCGCAACGCCGGCCTGGAGGTCGCCACCGGCGAGTACGTGATCTTCCTGGACAGCGACGACACGCTGACCCCCGGTCTGCTCAAGGCCGTCGACGACCGGCTCGCGGCCGGCGGCGACCCGGACATCCTGGTCTACGACTACGCCCGCACCTACGCCGACGGCCGGATCACCCGCGCCGCCTCGGCGCACGTCTTCGGCGCCGACTCCCCGGACGTCTTCGACCTCGACCGCCGGCCCGACCTGCTCGACCTGCTCCAGGTGGTCTGGAACAAGGCCTACCGCCGCGACTTCATCACCGGGCAGGGCCTCGTCTTCCCCGCGGGCTACTACGAGGACACCCCCTGGACGTACCCGGCGCTGCTCGCCGCGGAGAGCATCACCCTGCTCGACCAGGTCGGCGTGCACTACCGCCAGCGCCAGGAGGGCGGCAACATCCTGGCCACCGCCAGCCGCAAGCACTTCGACGTCTTCGCCCAGTACGACCTGGTCTTCGCCTTCCTGGACGGCCGCCCCGACCTCGACCGCTGGCGCCCGGTGGTCTACGGCCGGATGCTGCACCACCTCAACACCGTCGTCTCCAAGGCCGGCCGCGTCCCGCCCGGCGACCGCCGCGAGTACTTCCGCCGGGCCGCCGCGCACTGCGCCCGGCTGCGCCCGGCCGGCTACCGGCCGCCGGCCGGAGTCGACGGCGTGCGCACCGAACTGCTCAGCCACGGCCGCTACGGCGCCTACCAGGCAGTCCGCGCACTGGCCCGTGCCCGGCGGCTGGTCAGGCGCTGACCCGCCGAACCCCGCGGGGACGCGGGGAGCCTGACGGCCGTTCGGGCGAACGGCCGGTATAACCGGTCGCGTGGACTTCCTGACCCGCCTTCCGGTGATCGGCCCGCTCGTGGCGCGGGTGCTGCGCAGCCGCCCCTACCGCGTGTACCAGCACTTCACCACCGCCCGCGGGAACCGGTTGGCCGGCGCGATCACCTTCTTCGGCTTCCTCGCGCTCTTCCCGCTGCTCACCGTGGCGCTGGCGATCGCGGTCGCGACCTTCAGCGACACCCGGGTCGCCGAGCTGCAGAAGCGCATCTCCGACCAGCTGCCGGGCATCTCCGACGCGCTCAACCTGCCCTCGCTGGTGGCCAACGCGGGCGCGGTCGGGCTGGTCAGCGGCGTGCTGCTGCTGATCTCCGGCCTCGGCTGGGTGGACACCATGCGCACCTCGATCCGGGACGTCTGGCAGTTGCCGGAGAGCGACACCAACGCCGTGCTGCGCAAGGCCCTGGACTGCCTGGTGCTCTTCGGGCTGGGCCTGGTCTCGCTCTTCTCGCTGGCCGCGTCCACCGCCGGGACGACCCTCGCCGGCCGGATCGCCGAGTGGATCGGGCTGGGCACCGGCGGGCCCGGCGGCTACCTGCTGACCGGCGTCGGCCTGCTGATCGCGGTCGCCTCCGACATGGTGCTCTTCGCCTACCTGCTGGCGCCCTTCCCCGGGATCGGCGGCCAGCGGCGGCGGGACGTGCTCCAGGGGGCCCTGATCGGCGGGGTCGGCTTCGAGCTGCTGAAGATCCTGCTCGCCTCCTACCTCGGCTCGGTGGCCGGGAAGAGCATCTACGGCGCCTTCGGCGTGCCGGTGGCGCTGCTGCTCTGGATCAACTTCGTCTGCCGGCTGCTGATGTACTGCGTCGCCTGGACGGCCACCGCCGACCCGGCCGCCGCCCGCGACCGGGCCCGCGAACGCGCCCGGGCGATGGTGGCCGCCGCCGACGAGGAGGAGGCGGCGGCGCAGACGGGGACGCCGGCGGAGGCGGGCAAGCCGCAGGCCCGGCCCCAGGAGTGAGACCGGGCCTGACACGGCGTCCGTCAGCCGGACGACGGGCGGCGTCGCCGCCGCAGGAACAGCGCGCCGGCGCCGCCCGCGGCCAGGGCGAGCGCCACGGCCGTCCAGCCCGCCGGGCCGAGCCCGTCGTCGCCGGTGTCGGCGGCGGTCGTGGCGGCCGCCGCGGCCGGCGGTGCGGTCGTGGCGGCGGGTGACGGGTGCGGCGGCGGAGCGGGCACCCCGGCGGTGCCGCCCGCCTGCCCGGTCGGCGCCGGCTCGGCGCCCCCGGCGGGGGCCTCGTCCACCAGCCGTCCGACCGGGGTGACCTTGTCGGCGGCCGCGAACCCCCAGTCGAGCAGCGCCGCCGTCTCGTCGTACACCTTCTGATACGTCGACGGGTGCATCACCGTCACCAGCAGGGTGCGGCCGTCCCGTTCGGCGGCGCCGACGAAGGTCGAGCCGGCCTCGGTGGTGAAACCGTTCTTCACGCCGATCAGGCCCGGGTACTTGCCCAGCAGCCGGTCGGTGTTGGCGATCCCGAAGCTGCCGCGCTGGCCCGTGTTCTTGTCCACCGCGCCGGGGAACAGGGCGTCCCGGGTGGCGCAGTACATCCGGAAGTCGGGGTTGCGCAGCCCGGCCCGGGCGAACAGCGTCAGGTCGTACGCCGAGGAGAGCTGGCCGTCCATGTCGTAGCCGTCCGGCGACACCACCTTGGTGTCCCTGGCCTGGAGCGCGTCCGCACGGGCCTGCATCTCGGCGACGGTCTGCGGGACCCCGCCGTTCATGTGCGACAGGACGTGCACCGCGTCGTTGCCCGAGCTGAGGAACACCCCGCGCCAGAGGTCCTCGACCTTGTACTCCAGATCCTCCTTGATGCCGACGAGGCTGCTGCCGGCGCCGATCCCCTGGATCTCGGCGTCCGCGACCTTGTGCACCAGGTTGCGGTCGAACTTGGGCAGCACGGTGTCCGCGAAGAGGATCTTCAACGTGCTGGCCGGTGCGAGCCGCTTGTGCGGGTTGCTGGCCGCCAGCACCTCCCCTGACGTGGCGTCGGCGACCACCCAGGACTGTCCGGTGAGTCCCGCCGGCAGTGCCGGGGCGCCTGCCTGGGGTGCGACCTGGACACCGGAGAGTCCCAGCCGCTCGCCGCCGATCGCCACCGCCGGGGGCGGCGGCTCGTGCGGGGCCGCGACGGCCGCCGGGGCGGCGAGGAGCGGGAGGGCCGCGGCGTAGGCGGCGAGCAGGTGTGCGAGCTTAGGGCGTTTGGGCACCAGCAGACCGTACCCAGTCAGGACCCCCGTCGTCCGCCCCTCCGGGCCGGTAATCCGCAGGAGGGGGTCACCGTACGCCGAACGGACGCCTGCGCATACTGGGAGGGCACACCTTCTTCACGCCACCGCCCGTTGAGGACCCCCATGAAGCTCAGCCGCCGCACCTCCTGGTTCCTGACCGCCTTCGGCGTCTGGTCCATGATCATCTGGACCACCTTCGTCAAGAACCTCTGGAAGGACTCCGGCGGCCAGGCCTTCACCAACGGCGACCACTCCCAGCCCACCGCCTTCTTCTGGATCCACCTCCTGCTCGCCGTGACCTCCTTCGTCCTCGGCGTCGCCGTCGGTGCCGTCGGCGTCCGCGGCCTGCGCGCAACCCGCCGCGAGCCGGCCGCCGGCTGACGCCGGCCGCCGGGAACGACCGAGGGCCCGTCCGATCACAGGATCGGACGGGCCCTCGGTGTTCGGCGGTGGATCAGAAGCGGCGGGTGACCAGCGCCCGCTTCACTTCCTGGATCGCCTTGGTGACCTCGATGCCACGCGGGCAGGCCTCGGAGCAGTTGAAGGTGGTCCGGCAGCGCCAGACGCCCTCACGGTCGTTGAGGATCTCCAGCCGCTGCTCGGCACCCTCGTCGCGCGAGTCGAAGATGAAGCGGTGCGCGTTGACGATCGCGGCCGGGCCGAAGTACTGGCCGTCGTTCCAGAAGACCGGGCAGGACGACGTGCACGCGGCGCACAGGATGCACTTGGTGGTGTCGTCGAAGCGCTCGCGGTCCTCGGCGGACTGCAGGCGCTCACGCGTCGGGTCGTTCCCCTTGGTGATGAGGAACGGCATGACGTCCTTGTACGCCTGGAAGAACGGGTCCATGTCCACGACCAGGTCCTTGAGGACCGTGAGGCCCTTGATGGCCTCGATCGTGATCGGCTTCTCCGGGTTGACGTCCTTGATCAGGGTCTTGCACGCCAGCCGGTTGCGGCCGTTGATCCGCATCGCGTCGGAGCCGCAGATGCCGTGCGCGCAGGAACGGCGGTAGGTGAGGGTGCCGTCCTGCTCCCACTTGATCTTGTTGAGCGCGTCCAGGACGCGCTCCTTCGGGTCCAGGGTCAGCTGGTAGTCGACCCACACCGGGTCCGGGTGCTCCTCCGGGTTGAACCGGCGGATCCGGAAGGTGACGGTGATCAGCTCGACACCGCCCGCCTCGGCCGCGTCCAGAGCGGCCGAGTGCTTCTCCACAGTCGGAGTGCTCATCAGTACTTACGCTCCATCGGCTGGTAGCGGGTCGTGACGACCGGCTTGTAGTCGAGGCGGATGGAGGTGGTGCCGTCCTCGGCAACCTCCTGGTACGCCATGGTGTGCTGCATGAACTTCACGTCGTCACGGGTCGGGAAGTCCTCGCGGTAGTGGCCGCCGCGCGACTCCTCGCGGGCCAGCGCGGAGACCGCCAGCACCTCGGCCAGGTCGAGCAGGTTGCCCAGCTCGACGGCCTCCAGCAGGTCCGTGTTGTAACGGAAGCCCTTGTCCTGGATGGCGACGTTCTTGTACCGCTCACGCAGCGCGGCGATGTCCTCGACCGCCTGCTTCAGCGTGGCGCCGGTGCGGTAGACCATGGCGTTGGTGTCCATGGTCTCCTGCAGCTCCTTGCGGATCTGCGCCACGGACTCGGTGCCGGTGGACTCGCGCAGGCCGTCGACCAGCGCCTGCACCTTCTCGGCCGGGTTCTCGGGCAGCTCGGTGAAGTCCACCGTCTGCGCGTAGTCGGCGGCGGCGATGCCGGCCCGCTTGCCGAAGACGTTGATGTCCAGCAGCGAGTTGGTGCCCAGGCGGTTGGCGCCGTGCACGGACACGCAGGCGACCTCGCCGGCCGCGTACAGGCCCGGGACGATGTCGGTGTTGTTGCGCAGGACCTCACCCTCGACGTTGGTCGGGATGCCGCCCATGGCGTAGTGCGCGGTGGGCTGGATCGGGATCGGGTCCGTGTAGGGCTCGATGCCGAGGTAGGTGCGCGCGAACTCGGTGATGTCCGGGAGCTTGGCGTCCAGCTGCTCCGGCGGCAGGTGGGTGAGGTCCAGGTAGACGTGGTCGCCGTCCGGACCGCAGCCGCGGCCTTCGCGGATCTCGGTGTAGATCGCGCGGGAGCAGACGTCACGGGACGCGAGGTCCTTCATGACGGGGGCGTAGCGCTCCATGAAGCGCTCGCCGTCCTTGTTGCGCAGGATGCCGCCCTCGCCGCGGGCGCCCTCGGTGAGCAGGATGCCCATGCGCCAGATGCCCGTCGGGTGGAACTGGAAGAACTCCATGTCCTCCAGCGGCAGGCCGCGGCGGTAGACCAGGGCCTGGCCGTCACCGGTGAGGGTGTGGGCGTTGGAGGAGACCTTGAAGAACTTGCCGGTGCCGCCGGAGGCGAACACGACCGACTTGGCCTGGAAGACGTGGATCTCGCCGGTGGCCAGCTCGTAGGCGACGACGCCGGCCGTCTTGCCCTCGTTGATCAGCAGGTCGAGGACGTAGAACTCGTTGAAGAACTCGACACCGTGCTTGACGCAGTTCTGGAACAGCGTCTGGAGGATCATGTGACCGGTGCGGTCGGCCGCGTAGCAGGAACGGCGGACCGGGGCCTCGCCGTGGTTGCGGGAGTGGCCGCCGAAGCGGCGCTGGTCGATCCGGCCCTGCTCGGTGCGGGAGAAGGGCAGGCCCATCTTCTCCAGGTCGAGGACGGCGTCGATGGCCTCCTTGCACATGATCTCGGCGGCGTCCTGGTCGACCAGGTAGTCACCACCCTTGACCGTGTCGAAGGTGTGCCACTCCCAGTTGTCCTCCTCGACGTTGGCGAGGGCGGCGCACATGCCGCCCTGGGCCGCGCCGGTGTGGGACCGGGTGGGGTAGAGCTTGGTCAGCACCGCGGTGCGGCTGCGCTGGGTCGACTCGATGGCCGCGCGCATGCCGGCGCCGCCGGCGCCGACGATGACGGTGTCGTACTGGTGAATCTGCATGGGGGGTTAACTCGCCTCTGGCCTCTGCCGATTGCCGATTAAATGCTGAGTCGTCAGATGTTGGGGTCGAAGGTGAAGATCACCAGGGTGCCGAGCAGCACGGTGAAGACCGTGGCGGCACCCATGAGGCCCTTCAGCCAGAGCCGGGTGGAGTCCTTCTCGGCGTAGTCGTTGATGACCGTCCGCATGCCGTTGGCGCCGTGCAGCATGGCGAGCCAGAGCATCAGGAGGTCCCAGCCCTGCCAGAACGGCGAGGCCCAGCGGCCGGCCACGAAGGCGAAGCCGATCTTCGAGACGCCGCCGTCGAGCACCAGCATGATCAGCAGGTGGCCGAGGATCAGCACCACGAGGACGATGCCGGACAGGCGCATGAAGAGCCAGGCCAGCATCTCGAAGTTGGTGCGGGTGCGGCGCGGGGTCTTCTTGGTCCGCTGGCGGGCCGGCTCGATGACGAACTCGTCCGCCGGGTTGCCGGTGCCGAGACCCTTGCCGGTGTGCGCCTGGACGGAGGGGACCACCAGGGCGTCGGAGATTTCCGTGGACATGTCTCAGATCACTTCCCGAACCAGGTGAGCAGGGTGTGTTCGAGGATGTTGTAGAAGGAGCCGGCCAGCAGGACGACCCACACCCCGACCACGGTCCAGAGCATCTGCTTCTGGTACTTCGGGCCCTTCGACCAGAAGTCGACGGCGACGACCCGCAGGCCGTTGAGAGCGTGGAACAGGATGGCGGCCACCAGGCCGTACTCCATCAGGTTCACCAGCGGCGTCTTGTACGTCTGAATGACGGAGTCGTACGCCTCGGGCGACACTCGCACCAGCGCGGTGTCCAGGACATGAGCGAACAGGAAGAAGAAGATGAGGACGCCGGTGACTCGATGAGCCACCCAGCTCCACATGCCTTCCCGGCCGCGGTACAACGTTCCAGCCGGCACGGAAAAACCCTCCGGAAGCGATTGGGGGCTCGGCCGGCTTCGGTGTCGGTCAGCCCGGCCGGGTACGGTCCACCGGCCGCGAGCATCCTATCGACGCCGTCTCGGTAACCGCCTCCGGGGGCCCGAGGTGTGATCAATCAGGCACGACTGGCCTAGTCGGGCGGGAACTCCGCCCCGTTCGGGGACCCAGGGTGACCGTCCGGTTGCGCTACGGTGGCGGCCCCTCCCGCGCCGACACCCTGCCGAGGCCGCCGTGCCGCTCCGCCAGCCCCGCCCGTCCGCCTCCGTCGTCGTCTGCGCCCTGCTGCTCGCGGCGGGCTGCACCACGGTCGGCGGCTCCGCCGACCGGGCCGGGCCGGGGCGCGAGCTGTCCGCCGCCGAACTGCGGGCGGCCGCGGTGGCCGACGCCGACCTGGGGCCCGGCTACACGGTGACGGTGATGACGCCGGGGCACGGCGAGACCGGGTCGGGCGGTGCGCGGGAGGTCTCCGACCTGCCGGCCTGCCAGCCGCTGCTGGACGCGGTGGCCCCGGCCGCTCCGCCGGGCGCCGCCTCGGCCTCGCCCGGGCCGGGGGCCCCGTACGCGGAGACCGACCTGGGGGTGGCGCGCGCGGCCGACCCGCAGGGCGGCGTGTACGGGGGGCTGCTCGGCTACCGGACCGGGCGGGCGGCGCAGCTCCAGGCGGAGCTGGAGAGGCTGTTCGGCCCGTGCGCCTCGTTCACCTCCACCGCGCCGCCGCCGCCGGTGGACAAGGCGCGGAAGGGCGTGCGGACCAGGCACCGGTTGAGCCGGGACGACACGCCCACGCCAGGGGGAGCCGACGCGGTGACCGGGTTCACCCTGACGAATGAATCGGGTTCGGTGGTGCTCTCCCAGCGTGCGGTCCTGGTCCGGGTCGGCCCGGCGCTGGCGGTCTTCAGCACGGTGGGCGTCGGCGCGGAGCCGGCCACGGCGCCGGACGAGCGGATCGTCCGGCAGCAGGTGGCGAAGCTCCGCGCCGCGCAGGCGAAGCGGTGAGGCGGGTTCAGCGCGCGCCGGCCTCCGAGTGGGTCGCGACCAGGTGTTCCAGCCGGGTCAGGGCGATCCGGCGCAGTTCGTCCGAGGCGATCAGCCGCTCCTCGTCCGGGTCGTTGGCCAGCCGGGTGCGGATGGAGGTGAGCACGGTGTCGAGCATCTCCTCGGGGGCGACGCCCTCCAGGCAGACCACGAAGACGTGCCCGAAGCGCGCCTCGTACGCGGCGTGGGCCGCCCGCAGCGCGGTGTGCGCGGCCTGGCTGCCGGGGGCGCGCATGCCGAGGAGCGGCTGCGGCATCCAGCTCTCGTCCGCCAGTGCCTCGGCGAGGTCCGCCGGGCGCAGGTCGTAGGAGGCCTCGCTGGCGGCGGCCAGCAGGGACTCTATGTCGGGGTAGGGCCGGTGTGCGGTGAGGCGCAGGGCCCAGCGGTGGCTGCCGCAGCAGGCCAGGAGGGCCTCCTCGGCGGCGCCGGCGTCGGCCTCGTTGAAGCGGTGCAGTCCGAGGAGGGTCGGCTCGGAGCTGGGATCGAGCCGCTGCGGCGGGATGTCGCTGGCCAGCGGGTCCTCCTCGTGAGGGCGGGAAGGTGCCGGTGAAAGGGGAGGTGGAGCAGGTGAAGTATCGGACTGCGGGGCGGCGTCCAGCGCCCGCCGGGCAGTGACTCAACGGTAGTTGAGCAGTCATCAGTTGGGGAGGGCGCACGCGGAATTCATCCGATCGAGCTATCAAGTTGTGACGTTGACACCTCGGTGTCAGCGCCCTCCCCATCCTCATCTGCTAATAACGCCGGCACCTCAGGAACAACGCGTCCCGGCCGCCGGCAGCTTGCCGTCGACCAGGTAGGCCTCCAGTGCGGAGTCGATGCAGGTGTTCCCCTTGCCGAACGCGCCGTGGCCCTCGCCCACCCGGGTCAGCAGGGTGGCGGCGGCGAAGCCCTTGGCCAGCGCCTCGGCGGAGGCGTACGGGGTGGCCGGGTCGCCGGTGGAGCCGACGACCAGGATCGGGTCGGCGCCCTCGGCGCGGATCGTGTGCGCCTTCTCCGGGGTCTTGAACGGCCAGTACGCGCAGCCCGGCTCGCTGTAGTCGTCCACCGTGACGCCCTTGGAGAACAGCGGGGCCTCGGCCTGGAGCCTGGCCACGGCCTGCTGGGCCTTCTCGGGGGTCGGGGCCGGGGCGGCGTTGTCGGCGCACCTGATCGCGCCGTTCGCCTCCTCCATCGCGTTGTAGTGGCCCTTCGCGTCACGGCCGTTGTACTCGTCCGCGAACGCCAGCAGGGGGTCGGGCTTGTTGCCGACCATGGCCCAGCCGAGCGCGTTGCGCAGGTACTGCCAGGTCGTCTTCTCGTCGCCGTACAGCAGCTGGGTGGTGCCGGTCCAGGCGAGGTCCCGGCCGAGCTTGCGGCCGTCCTTGGCGGTCATCGGGTGGTCGTGCAGGCCGTCGAGGAAGTCGGCGGCCTTCTTGGCGGCCTTGGCCGGGTCCTTGCCGAGCGGGCACTCGGCGGCGTGGTTCTGCACGCAGTCGGCGGCGAAGCGCTCGAAGGACTTCTCGAAGCCGACCTGCTGGTCGATGCCGTGGTCCAGCTGGTCCTGGGCGGGGTCGACGGCGCCGTCCAGGATGAGCCGGCCGGCGTTCTTCGGGAACTCCTCGGCGTAGACCGCGCCGAGGTAGGTGCCGTAGGAGACGCCGAGGTAGTTCAGCTTCTTGTCGCCGACGGCCGCGCGCAGCACGTCCAGGTCCCGGGCGGTGTTGCGGGTGCCGACGAAGGGCAGCAGCTTGCCGGACTTGGCCTGGCAGGCCGCGGCGTGCTCGGTGGCGTTCTTGACGTGCTCGGCCTTGCGGACCGCAGGGTCGAGCGGGTCGTCGGCCTCGTTGCGGGCGTCCTTCTGCTTGTCGTCGAAGCAGACGACCGGCGAGCTGTCGCCGGTGCCGCGGGGGTCGAAGCCGATCACGTCGAAGCGGTTGTGCAGGCCGCCGTCGAAGTCCTTGGCGCCGTACTTGACCATCTCGATGCCCGAGGCGCCCGGGCCGCCCGGGTTGACCATCAGCGAACCGACCTTCTGGTCCGGCTTGGCGGCCGGCAGCTTGATCATCGCGAGGTCGAGGGCGTCGGCGGCGGGGTGGGTGTAGTCGAGCGGGACGTGCAGCTTGCCGCAGAGCATCCCGGATATGTCGATCTTGGCCTGCTCGGCCTGGGGGTCGGCGGGGCAGGCGGCCCAGGCGATCTGCTGGCCGTAGAAGGGCTTGAGCGCCGGGTCGTCCGCCCCGGTGGGCTTCGGCGTCGGGGTCGGGGTCGCCGTCGGGGTGGCGGCGGCCGTGGAGGGGGCCCCGGCGGCCTGGTCCTGGGCGGGCTTGGTGCTGTCGTTGCAGGCGGAGCTGAGGAGCAGGGTGCCGGCCGCGAGTGCGGTCAGCAGAACCCGCGGGCGGGAGGCCCGGAGAGATTTCATCGCACGTATGTACCACTCTGAGGTGACACGTCCGATCACTACCCCCCGGGCTGCCCGCCCGTCCCGCGTCAGGCCCGGTGCACCTTGTGGTTGGCGGCCTGGGCGCGCGGGCGGACCACCAGCAGGTCGATGTTGACGTGCGGGGGCCGGGTGACCGCCCAGGCGACGGTGTCCGCGACGTCCTCCGAGGTCAGCGGCTCGGCGACGCCCGCGTACACGGCCGCCGCCTTGTCCTCGTCACCCCGGAAGCGGGTCACCGCGAAGCCCTCGGACTTCACCATGCCGGGCGCGATCTCGATCACCCGGATCGGCTCGCCGCACAGCTCCAGCCGCAGCGTCGCCGCGATGGTGTGCGCCGCGTGCTTGGCCGCCACGTAGCCGCCGCCGCCCTCGTAGGCGGCCAGCGCGGCGGTGGAGGAGAGGACGAGGACGGTGCCGTCGCCGCTCGCCCGCAGCGCCGGCAGCAGGGCCTGCGTCATGTGCAGCACGCCGAGCACGTTGACCTCGTACATCGCCAGCCAGTCGGCCGGGTCGCCGGCCTCCACCGACTCGGCGCCGATCGCCCCGCCGGCGTTGTTGACCAGCACGTCCACCCGGCCGATCGCGGCCGCGAAGGCGTCCACGGCCGCCCGGTCGGTGACGTCCAGGGTGTAGGCACGGCCGCCGGTCTCCTTGGCCAGGGCCTCGATCCGGTCGGTCCGGCGGGCGGTCAGCACCACGTCGAAGCCCTCGGCGGCGAGCCGGCGGGCGGTCGCGGCGCCGATCCCGCTGCTCGCACCGGTGACCACGGCCACCTTCTGTTCGGTCATTGCCACTCCTCGGAAGCGTGGGGTCGGAAGCGATTCGGTCGCTCACCCGATCATCTCAACGGTGTCGGCGCCGCCCGTCACCGCCTAGATTCGAAGGGACGAGTGCACCGTCCCGCCGACCCCGCGGAGGACACCATGGCAGCCGAGCCGCGCCGCACCGAGTCGGGCTTCCCGTTCGCACCGCTCTACGGCCCCGGGGACCTGGCCGGCTGGGATCCGCGGGAACGCCTCGGAAACCCGGGGGAGTACCCGTACACCCGGGGCGTCCACCCGACGATGTACACCGGCCGGCCGTGGACGATGCGCCAGTACGCCGGCTTCGGCACCGCCGCCGAGTCCAACGCCCGCTACCGCCAGCTGATCGCCGGCGGCGGCACCGGCCTCTCGGTCGCCTTCGACCTGCCCACCCAGATGGGCTACGACTCGGACGCCCGGATCGCGGCCGGCGAGGTCGGCAAGGTCGGGGTGGCGATCGACAGCGTCGAGGACATGGGCGTCCTGTTCGACGGCATCCCGCTGGGCGAGGTCTCCACCTCGATGACCATCAACGCGCCCGCCGGCCTGCTGCTGCTCCTGTACCAGCTGGTCGGCGAGGCCCAGGGCGTCGCACCGGACCGGCTGACCGGCACCGTGCAGAACGACGTGCTGAAGGAGTACATCGCCCGCGGCACCTACATCTTCCCGCCGAAGCCCTCGCTGCGGCTGGCCGCGGACGTGTTCCGGTACTGCCGGGCCGAGATCCCCCGCTGGAACACCATCTCGATCTCGGGCTACCACATGGCCGAGGCCGGGGCGGGCCCCGCGCAGGAGATCGCCTTCACCCTCGCCAACGGCATCGCGTACGTGCGCACCGCCGTCGCGGCCGGCATGGCGGTCGACGACTTCGCGCCCCGGCTCTCCTTCTTCTTCGTGGCCCGCACCACCCTGCTGGAGGAGGTGGCCAAGTTCCGCGCCGCCCGCCGGATCTGGGCCCGCGTCATGCGCGAGGAGTTCGGCGCGCAGAACCCGCGCTCGCAGATGCTCCGCTTCCACACCCAGACCGCGGGGGTGCAGCTGACGGCGCAGCAGCCCGAGGTCAACCTCGTCCGGGTCGCGGTCCAGGCGCTGGCAGCGGTGCTCGGCGGCACCCAGTCGCTGCACACCAACGGCTTCGACGAGGCGATCGCGCTGCCCACCGAGAAGTCCGCCCGGCTGGCGCTGCGCACCCAGCAGGTACTCGCCCACGAGACCGACGTCACCGCCACCGTCGACCCCTTCGCGGGCTCGTACGTGGTCGAGTCGCTGACCGACGAGGTGGAGGCCGCCGCCCTCGCCCTGATGGCCCGGGTCGAGGAGCTGGGCGGCGCGGTGGCCGCGATCGAGGCCGGCTACCAGAAGGCCGAGATCGAGCGCACGGCCTACCGCGTCCAGCAGGAGACCGACTCGGGCGAGCGGACGGTGGTCGGCGTCAACCGCTTCCGGCTGGACGCCGAGGAGCCGTACCAGCCGCTGCGGGTGGACCCCGCGATCGAGGAGCAGCAGGCCGGGCGGCTGGCCCGGTTGCGGGCCGGGCGGGACTCCTCGGTGGTCGCCCGCTCGCTCGGCGCCCTGCGCCGCGCGGCCGGGGGACGGGACAACGTGCTGTACCCGATGAAGGAGGCGCTGGCCGCCCGGGCCACGCTCGGCGAGGTCTGCGACGCGCTGCGCGAGGTGTGGGGGACGTACACGCCGGACGAGCGGTTCTGAAGGATCGTCACACCGCCGCGGCACGGGGGCCGTGACCGCCGGCGCGGGCGGTCGTTGCACAGGACACGCAACCCGGGGAAGGCGGCTAAAACGAGATGTCATACCCACCTGCTCGGCCGGTATGCGCCCATCCGGGGACTACTTTCGGGGAAGTCGGGCCAAATCCCCCCAACAGGCCTACTCTTGTTGAGATGAACCGTCCTGAGTCCGCCCAGTCGGCCGTCACGCTCACCACTGCCCGCCCCTCCGCAGACCTGCGCGGCCGGGTCAGGGCGCTGGAGCCGGAGCTGATCGCCTTCCGCCGCGACCTGCACCGGCACCCGGAGCTGGGACGCCAGGAGTTCCGCACCACCGGCCTGCTGCGCGACCGGCTGACGGCGGCGGGCCTGGCCCCCCGGGTGCTGCCCGGCGGCACCGGGATGACCGTCGACATCGTCCCGGACGGGACCCCGCGCGGCGCCGAGTTCCTGGCGTTCCGCGCCGACATCGACGCGCTGCCGATCGACGACGCCAAGACGGACGTCCCGTACCGCTCGACCGTCCCCGGCCGGGCCCACGCCTGCGGCCACGACGTGCACACCTCCGTGGTGCTGGGCACCGCCCTGGTGCTGGCGGAGGCCGCCCGCACCGGCGAGCTGCGCCGGCCCGTCCGGCTGGTCTTCCAGCCGGCCGAGGAGGTCATGCCGGGCGGGGCGCTGGACGTGATCAACGCCGGCGGGATGGACGGCGTCGGCCGGATCTTCGCGGTGCACTGCGACCCCAAGGTGGAGGCCGGGCGGATCGGGCTGCGCACCGGGGCGATCACCTCGGCCTGCGACCGGCTGGTGCTGCACCTGGACGGCCCGGGCGGCCACACCGCCCGCCCGCACCTGACCACCGACCTGGTGACGGCGATCGCCCGGATGGCCGCCGACCTGCCGGCCGCGCTGGGCCGCCGGATGGACCCGCGCTGGGGCGTCAGCCTGGTCTGGGGCCGGATCGCCTCCGGCTCGGCGCCCAACGTGATCCCGCAGCACGCCGAGCTGGAGGGCACCGTCCGCTGCCTGGACCTGGCCGGCTGGCGCGAGGCGCCGGACCAGCTGCACGAGCTGATCGCCAAGCTGGCCGAGACCTACCGGGCGAAGTGGACGCTCGACTACCACCGCGGGGTGCCGCCGGTGGTCAACGAGGCGGTCTCGGTGGGCCTGCTGGAGGCCGCCATGACGGCCCGGTTCGGCCAGGACGGCCGCCAGGTGGTGGAGGACACCGAGCAGAGCCTCGGCGGCGAGGACTTCTCCTGGTACCTGGAGCACGCCCCGGGTGCGCTGGCCCGGCTGGGCGTCCGCGCCCCCGGCGACACCACCGTGCGCGACCTGCACCAGGGCCGTTTCGACGTGGACGAGCGGGCGATCGGGATCGGCGTGGAGCTGTTCGCGGCGCTGGCGCTGGACGGGGGGCCCGACGGGCGGCAGGTGGACGGGGCGTAGGGCTCGCGGCAGTCCGGTTTGCGTAAATTCTGGCTTTATGTCCGGTTACGTAAACTGGGCCGAGTCAGTTCCAGCCACCGTCCGCCAGGGGAGAGGGGAGCCGGGATGGTTGTCAGACCACGGTTTGATAACAACCCGAATGCTCCGGCGGCCCGTAACACAACCGTGTTCTACGCGCGTTACGGTGGCGTCCGACCACGCTAATCGGGTGCGTGTGAGAAGGAGATATTCCCTTGCGCCGTTCAACTAAGCTCGCCGCGGTTGTGCTCTCGGGTTCCCTGGGCATTGCCTCGCTCGCCGCTTGCGGCGCAAAGAGCAACGACACCAACGCTTCCTCCGGCTCCTCCGAGGGCGGCCTGAAGGTCGGCATGGCCTACGACATCGGCGGCCGTGGCGACCAGTCGTTCAACGACTCCGCCGCCCGTGGCCTCGACAAGGCCAAGGCCGACCTCGGCGTCTCCGTCACCGAGGCCGACGCCAAGACCGGCGAGGCCGAGGCCGACAAGGAGACCCGTCTCAAGAACCTGGTCACCTCCGGGTACAACCCGATCATCGCGGTCGGCTTCGTGTACCAGGCCGCGGTCGAGAAGGTCGCCAAGGAGAACCCGAACACCAAGTTCGCGATCATCGACTCGGCCTCCGACACCCAGCCGAGCAACGTCACCTCGCTGACGTTCTCGGAGCAGGAGGGCTCGTACCTGGCCGGCGTTGCCGCCGCCCTGAAGAGCAAGACCAAGCACATCGGCTTCATCGGCGGCGTGCAGTCCGAGCTGATCAAGAAGTTCGAGGCGGGCTACAAGGCCGGCGCGAAGTCCGTCACCCCGGACATCGCGATCGAGACCACCTACCTCACCACGCCCCCGGACTTCTCCGGCTTCAACTCGCCCGACAAGGGCAAGGAGGCCGCGCAGGGCCAGCTGGACAAGGGCGCGGACGTCATCTACTCCGCGGCCGGCTCCTCCGGCAACGGCTCCATCGAGGCCGTCGCCAACGCCGGCAAGCTGGCCATCGGCGTCGACTCCGACCAGGCCGCCCAGCCGGCCCTGGCGAAGTACAAGAACAGCATCCTCACCTCGATGGTGAAGAACGTCGACAAGGCCGTCTACGCCTACATCGAGTCCGCCAAGAAGGGCTCCCCCTTCACCGGCGTGAAGAACTTCGACCTGAAGGCCGACGGCGTCTCGCTCGCCACCACCGGCGGCAAGATCGACGACATCCAGGGCAAGCTCAACGACGCCGCCACCGCCATCAAGAGCGGCGCCACCACCGTCCCCACCGACCCGTCCAAGTAAGGACGCGGCGGGACGTCGCTGCCGCTGCCACCTGCCCGGCAGCGCAATGATTGACACGGCATCAGGGAGGGGCCCGGCAGGGTGCGCTCAGTGCGCACCCCCGGGCCCCTCCTGTACCTCATCGTTTTTTCTTGGCCCTCCAGCGCAACGACGCGCCTCCAGACCACCAGGAGATCGCCATCACCGCATCCGACCCCGCCCTCAGCAAGGGCGGTACCCCCAGCGCGGGGACGGCGACACCGGCCGTCGAACTGCGCGGCATCACCAAGCGCTTCCCCGGCGTCGTGGCCAACCACGACATCAACCTCACCGTCCGCACCGGCACCGTGCACGCCCTCATGGGTGAGAACGGCGCCGGCAAGTCGACGCTGATGAAGATCCTCTACGGCATGCAGAAGCCGGACGAGGGCACCATCGCCATCAACGGCGAGCTGTGCGAGTTCAACACCCCGGGCGAGGCCATCGCGCGCGGCATCGGCATGGTGCACCAGCACTTCATGCTCGCCGACAACCTGACCGTCTGGGAGAACGTCGTCCTCGGCGGCGAGAAGCTCTACGGCATCGGCGCCAAGGCCAAGGCGAAGATCAAGGAGATCTCCGACCAGTACGGGCTGGGCGTGCGCCCGGACGCCCTGCTCGAGGACCTCGGCGTGGCCGACCGCCAGCGGGTCGAGATCCTCAAGGTGCTCTACCGCGGCGCCAAGATCCTCATCCTCGACGAGCCCACCGCGGTGCTCGTCCCGCAGGAGGTCGACGCGCTCTTCGACAACCTGCGCGAGCTCAAGGCCGAGGGCGTCACCGTCATCTTCATCTCGCACAAGCTGCACGAGGTGCTGGCGGTGGCGGACGCGATCAGCGTCATCCGGCGCGGCACCACGGTCGGCGACGCGGACCCGCGCACCGTCACGGCGCGCCAGCTCGCCGAGCTGATGGTCGGCGCCGAGCTGCCCTCCCCGGAGAGCCGCGAGTCGACCGTCACCACCAACGAGATGCTCGACGTCCAGGGCCTGCGGATCGCCAAGACCGACGCCGAGGGCATCGAGCGCGTGGTGCTGGACGACATCTCGCTGCGCATCCACAAGGGCGAGATCCTCGGCATCGCCGGCGTCGAGGGCAACGGCCAGGCCGAACTGGTCGAGGCCATCATGGGCATGCTCCCGCTGGACGGCGGGACGGTCACCCTGGACGGCAAGGACCTCTCCGGCTCGCTCACCCGCTCCCGCCGCGAGGCCGGCATCGGGTACATCCCCGAGGACCGCCACCGGCACGGCCTGCTGCTGGAGGCCCCGCTCTGGGAGAACCGGATCCTCGGCCACGTCACCGAGAGCCCGAACTCCAGGGGCGTGCTGCTCGACCCGGCCGCCGCCCGCAGGGACACCCAGCGGATCGTCGACGAGTACGACGTCCGCACCCCCGGCATCGAGGTCACCGCGGCCTCCCTCTCCGGCGGCAACCAGCAGAAGCTGATCATCGGCCGCGAGATGAGCCACCAGCCCAAGCTGCTGATCGCCGCCCACCCCACCCGCGGTGTGGACGTCGGCGCGCAGGCGCAGATCTGGGAGCACATCCGCACCGCCCAGCGGGCCGGCCTCGCGGTGCTGCTGATCTCCGCCGACCTGGACGAGCTGATCGGCCTCTCCGACACCATCCGGGTGATCTACCGCGGCCGTCTGGTCGCCGACGCCGACCCGGCCACGGTCACCGCCGAGGACCTGGGTACCGCCATGACCGGTGCGGCCCGCGGCCACATCGAGTCCGAGGCGGACGCCGTGGAGGAGTTCCACGCGACCCTGGCCGAGGGCACCGAGGCCGCCGCAGGGGACGACGCCCCGTCCGAGACCCCCACCGACACCGCCGACCCGCAGGCGGGGGAGTAGCCACATGACCAGTCCCAACCCCGCCGCCCCCGCGGCCAAGAGCTCGCTGGCGCAGCGGTTCAGCGTCGAGAAGATCGTGCTCGCCCTCGCGGCGCCGGTACTCGCCGTCGTGCTGTCGGTGGCGATCTGCTCGGTCCTGCTGGCGACCTCGGGCAAGAACCCGTTCGACGCCTGGGACGTGATGGTCACGTTCGGCACCAAGGCCGACGGCCAGGTGCTGATCCTGAACCGGGCCACCACGTACTACCTGGCCGCCGCGGCCGCCGCGTTCGGCTTCCGGATGAACCTCTTCAACATCGGTGTCGAGGGCCAGTACAAGGTCGCGGCGCTGTTCGCGGCGTACGTCGGCAGCCGGCTCGACCTGCCGTCGTTCATCCAGATCCCGCTGCTGCTGATCACCGCCATGCTGGTCGGCGGCCTGTACGCGAGCATCGCCGGTCTGCTGAAGGTCTTCCGCGGCGTCAGCGAGGTCATCTCGACCATCATGCTGAACGCGATCGCGATCGCCATCGTCGGTCTGCTGCTCGTCCCCGGCATCTTCGCGCCGGAGAAGGGCGGCACCACCAACGCGATCCAGACCGCCCCGGTCTCGGAGTCCAGCCACTTCTTCGCGCTGGACACCAACGGCGGCCCGCTCTACGGCTTCCTCTTCATCGCGATCCTGGTCGGCGTGGCGTTCCAGTTCACCCTGACCCGCACCCGCTTCGGCTTCGACCTGCGGGCCACCGGCCGCTCGGAGTCCGCGGCCACCGCGTCCGGCGTGAACGTCAAGCGCATGATCGTCATCTCGATGCTGGTCTCCGGTGCGCTGGCCGGCCTGATCGGCCTGCCCGAGCTGCTGCAGAACTCGTACTACTTCGGCCAGAGCTTCCAGCCCGGCCTCGGCTTCCTGGGCATCTCGGTCGCGCTGCTGGGCCGCAACAGCCCGATCGGCATGGCCTTCTCGGCGCTGCTCTTCTCCTTCCTGGACACCACCGGCGCGCTGCTGCCGAACCAGGGCGGGTTCCCGCAGGAGATCGTCCCGGTCATGCAGGGCACCATCGTCATCTGCGTCGTCGTCGCGTACGAGCTGGTGCGTCGTTACGGCCTCAAGCGCCAGCAGCAGAAGGTCGGCGCCGAACTCGCCGCCCAGGCCGCCGCCAACGAGAAGAAGGAGGTGTCGGCATGAGTACCGCCACCGCTGCCCGTGCGAAGGCGCCGGGCGCCCCCGCCAAGAAGCGCAAGATGTCCTGGCCCGTGGTACTGCTGCTGATCGCCGGCGCCCTGGTCCTCTTCTCCGCCGTGGGCATGGCCACCGGCAACCACTCGCTGACCTCCTCCGGTCAGGTCACCGCCGCGCTGAGCGCCGCCGTGCCGATCGGCATGGCCGGTCTGGGCGGTCTCTGGTCCGAGCGGGCCGGCGTGGTCAACATCGGCCTCGAAGGCATGATGGTCGCCGGCACCTTCTGCGGCGCCTGGGCCGGTTACCTGTACAACCCGTGGGTCGGTCTGCTGGCCGGCATGCTCGGCGGCGCGCTCGGCGGCCTGCTGCACGCCGTCATCACCGTCACCTTCGGCGTCGACCACATCGTCTCCGGCGTCGGCATCAACCTGCTGATCCCCGGCATCTGTGCGTACGTCAACCGGATCTACTACAAGGACTACATCTCCGTCGGCGCCGGTGCGAACCAGTCCCCGCCGGCCGATCCGCTGCCGTACATCACCATCCCCGGCCTCTCCTCGTGGCTGAAGGACATCGAGACCAACCACTGGTTCCTGGTGTCGGACGTGGCGGGCGTGCTCGGCGGCCTGGTCACCAACATCTCCGTGGTGGTGCCGCTGGCCGGTGCGCTGATCGTGGCCACCTACTTCATCCTCTGGCGCACGGTGTTCGGCCTGCGCCTGCGCTCCTGCGGCGAGAACCCGACCGCGGCCGAGTCGCTGGGCGTCAACGTCTACAAGTACAAGTACTACGCGGTCGTCGCCTCCGGTGCCTTCGCGGGTCTCGGCGGTGCGTACCTCTCGCTGGTCGCCGCGCACTTCTACAAGGACGGCCAGACCCTCGGCCGGGGCTTCATCGGCCTCGCGGCGATGATCTTCGGCAACTGGCTGCCGGGCGGCCTCGCCATGGGCGCCGGCCTGTTCGGCTTCACCGACAGCCTCCAGCTCCGTGACCCGGAGTCGGTGCACGTGCTGATCCTGACGGTCGCGATCGCGATGTTCCTGCTGGCGCTCTGGCACGTGTACCGCCGCAAGATGACCAGCGCGGTGATCACCTTCGTGGTCTCCGGCGGCCTGTTCGCCTGGTACGCGACCACCGACGAGGTGCAGCGTCCGCTGATCGTCGCCACGCCGTACGTGATCACCCTGGTGGTGCTCTCGCTGGCCTCGCAGCGGCTGCGTCCGCCGAAGGCCGACGGCCAGATCTACCGCAAGGGCGAGGGCAAGTGACGCCCGCCCCGGCGGTCGACTGGGAGGCGCTGCGCGCGGCCGCGCGCGAGGCGATGGGCCACGCCTACGCCCCGTACAGCAAGTTCCCGGTCGGCGCGGCGGCGCTGGTGGACGACGGGCGGCTGGTCACCGGCTGCAACGTGGAGAACGCCTCGTACGGGCTCGGCCTCTGCGCCGAGTGCGGCCTGGTCTCCGCGCTGTACGCGAGCGGCGGCGGCCGGCTGACCGCGTTCACCTGTGTGGACGGGGGCGGTCAGCTGCTGATGCCGTGCGGTCGTTGCCGCCAGCTGCTGTACGAGCACGGCGGTCCGGAAATGCTGATCGAGCTGCCGTCCGGCGTGAAGCCGATGAGTGACGTCTTGCCCGACGCGTTCGGGCCGGAGCGGCTCTAGTCTTTGCCTTTGTTACGCGCGTAGAGTGTCGCGAGTGGGCCGCAATCCGGCCACCTCGCGACACTCTTCGCTTTTCACAGCCTTTCGAATCACAGCTTTCGAACCCCTCCGGTAGCAATGGAGCAGCCATGGACGCCATCTCCGTCATCAGGACCAAGCGCGACCGCGGAGAGCTGAGCGACGCTCAGATCGACTGGGTCATCGACGCCTACACCCGCGGCGACGTCGCCGACGAGCAGATGTCCGCCCTCGCCATGGCCATCCTGCTCAACGGCATGAACCTGCGGGAGATCAGCCGCTGGACCGACGCGATGATCCGCTCCGGCGTCCGGATGGACTTCTCCTCGCTGGCGCAGCCGACCAGCGACAAGCACTCCACCGGCGGCGTCGGCGACAAGATCACCCTGCCGCTCGCCCCGCTGGTCGCCGCCTGCGGCGCCGCCGTCCCGCAGCTCTCCGGCCGCGGCCTCGGCCACACCGGCGGGACCCTCGACAAGCTGGAGTCCATCCCCGGCTGGCGCGCCCTGCTCTCCAACGAGGAGATGCTCCAGGTGCTGCGCGACGCCGGCGCGGTGATCTGTGCGGCCGGCGACGGCCTCGCCCCCGCCGACAAGAAGCTGTACGCCCTGCGCGACGTCACCGGCACCGTCGAGGCGATCCCGCTGATCGCCTCCTCGATCATGTCCAAGAAGATCGCCGAGGGCACCGGTGCCCTGGTGCTGGACGTCAAGGTCGGCTCCGGCGCCTTCATGAAGAACCTCGACGACGCCCGTGAGCTGGCCCGCACCATGGTCGGCCTCGGCACCTCGGCCGGCGTCAACACCGTCGCCCTGCTCACCGACATGTCCACCCCGCTCGGCCTCACCGCGGGCAACGCGCTGGAGGTCCGCGAGTCGGTCGAGGTGCTGGCCGGCGGCGGCCCCGCCGACGTCGTCGAGCTGACCATCGCGCTGGCCCGCGAGATGCTCGCCGCGGCCGGCGTGCACGGCAAGGACCCGGCCGACGCGCTGCGCGACGGCTCCGCGATGGACCACTGGCGCCGCATGATCGCCGCCCAGGGCGGCGACGTCGACGCCCCGCTGCCCGTCGCCCGCGAGCAGCACGTCATCACCGCCCCGGCCTCGGGCGTCCTCACCACGCTGGACGCGTACGCCGTCGGCGTCTGCGCCTGGCGCCTCGGCGCGGGCCGCGCCCGCAAGGAGGACCCGGTGCAGGCCGGCGCCGGCGTCGAGATGCACGCCAAGCCCGGCGACACCGTGGTGGCCGGCCAGCCCCTGCTGACCCTGCACACCGACACCCCCGAGCGCTACGACTACGCCGTCGAGGCGCTCGCCGGCGGCATCGAGGTCGCCCCGGCCGGCACGCCGTTCACCCCGAACCCGATCGTGCTGGACCGTATTGCGTGAGCCGCACGTCTGCTCACGTACGCCTGATCAGGCGTACGTGAGCAGACCGCTGGTGTCGAGGGTCCACGGGCCGACGGTGACGGTGTCGCCGAAGGCGAACTCCTTGCGCGAGGTGTAGCCGGGTTCGTCGTGGATGATGCCGGTGCCCTTGCGCGGGTCCACGAGCAGGTAGAGCGGGATGCCCATGGCCGCGTAGTCGCGGACCTTGTTGCGGTAGTCGGTCTCGGGATTGGACTTCGAGACGATCTCGACGACCAGCAGGACCTCGTGCGGCAGGAGCGCGGGCTGGTCGCCTTCGAGAGCCTTCTCGGAGAACACCATCAGGTCGGGATTCCGCAGTCGGCCGAGCCCGGCGTCCTCCAGGTCGGCGCCGCCGTGAGCGATGCGGCCGGGATGTGTCTGGGGAAGCTGGGCGTTCAGCTGCCGGGCGATGCGGATGACGGCGAGCTCGTGCCGCTTGACCGGCGACGCCGTCACCACGATCGCGCCGTCGGCGATCTCGACCTTCCCGATCCCCGGTACCTGTGGAAGCCGGTCCGCGATCTCACGCAACCGGGCGTACGCGGCAGGGTCGATGCTCACGGCCCGGAGCGTACCGGCGGCCGCCGACAGCCGGGGCGGTCGTCACCCGGCGGCGGCGAGGGTGATCTTGAGGAACTCGTCCGGCGCCTCGCGGACCAGGTCGTGGCCGACGGGGAGGGTGTGGACGGTCCAGGCGGGGTCGTTGCGGACGCGGGCGACCGTCTCCAGGAACGGGGTGTCCGGGAAGCGCTCGGCGTGGATGTAGGTGCGGCGGGTGACGGCGTCGGCCGCACCGGTGAGGGTGACCGGCTGGAACAGGCTGGCCAGCGGGTGGACCGTGGCACGCGGGTCGAGGAACGGGCTGAGGCCTACCACGGTGGAGCCGTCGCCCGCGGCGGCGCCGGCCAGGTAGCGCTGCTTCCAGACCTCGTTGACGATCTGGTAGGCCGACTCGCCGTCACGCGGGACGAAGGCGTCCGCGTAGACCAGCGCCCCGATCCGCTCCGGCGCCCGGTCGGCCACCCCGGAGGCGACCATCCCTCCGTAGCTGTGCCCGACCAGTACGACGTCGGTGAGCTGCTCGGCCTCCAGCGTCCCCAGCACGTCCTGGATGTGCGTGTCCAGGTTGACCGCCGCGTTGTTCAGGTGCCCGCGCTCGCTCACCCCGGTCAGCGTCAGCGGGTACACCTCGTGCCCGGCGGCCCGCAGGCCGTCGGTGAGCGGCCGGTACCACCAGGCGCCGTGCAGCATGCCGGGGATGAGAACGAAGGTCGCCATGGTGCTTTCCTCTGGTCGGGCCGGCGGGACGAGGGGAACGCTATGGCGGATACCTGACACCCTGCGTCAGGTATCCGCCGTGAGGCGCGGTCAGTGGGCGGCCCGGACGCCGCGGCGGGCGGTGTGGGCCTGGCGGGTGGCGTAGAGGGTGACGGCGGCGGCGAGGGTCATGGCGGTGAGGCCGACGGCGGCGGCGCCGGACCAGCCGGTGGAGTGGTAGGCGTCGGCGCCGACGGTGCCTCCGATGCTGTTGCCCAGGTAGTAGGCGATCAGGTAGAGCGCGGAGGCCTGGGCGCGGCCCTCGGTGGCGGTGCGGCCGACGGCCGAGGAGGCGGTGGCGTGGCCGGCGAAGAAGCCGGCGGTGATCAGGACCAGGCCGAGCAGGGCGCAGACCAGCGAGCCGGCGAGGGAGAGCAGCAGGCCGGCGGCGGTCACGCCGATGGCGACGTAGAGGGCGCCGCGGCGGCCGAGGCGGCCGGAGAGGCGTCCGGCGGCGGCCGAGGTGCCGGTGCCGACCAGGTAGACCACGAAGATCGAGGCGGCGACCGACTCCGGCAGGTGGAACGGCGCGGAGACCAGGCGGTAGCCGACGGTGTTGTAGACAGCGCCGAACACGGCCATGAAGAGCAGCCCGAGCGCGTACAGCCGGACCAGCAGCGGGTTGCGCAGGTGCCGGCCGACGGTGCGGGCGAGGGCGCGGGCGTCCACCGGCACCGGGGTGAAGTGGCGGGCGGCGGGGATCAGCAGCCGGAAGGCGAGCGCCGCGAGCAGCGCGAGGGCGGCGGAGGCGGCCAGGCCCCAGCGCCAGCCGAAGCCGGCCGCGACCCAGCCGGAGAGCAGCCGGCCACCCATGCCGCCGATGCTGTTGCCGGCCACGTACAGGCCCATCGCGGAGGCGAGGGCGCTGGGGTGGACCTCCTCGGCGAGGTAGGCCATCGCGGTGGCGGGCAGTCCGGCGAGGGCGGCGCCCTGGAGGACGCGCAGGACGACCAGGGTGGTGAGGTCCGGGGCGAACGGCAGGGCGAGGGCGAGGGCGGAGGCGGCCAGGGTGGAGGCCGTCATCACCGCGGTGCGCCCGTACCGGTCGGAGAGCGCGCTGGCCGGGAGCAGGGCGAGGGCGAGGCCGAGGGTGGCGGCCGACGCCGTCCAGCTGGCCTGGCCGGGGGTGAGGTCGAGGTCGGCCGACAGGACCGGCAGCAGGCCCTGGGTCGAGTAGAGCAGGACGAAGGTCGCGACACCGGCGGCGAAGAGGGCGAGGTTGGCGCGTCGGAAGGCGCGCTGCCCGGGGCGGTGGCGGTCGTCCGCGGTTGCGGTGCGGAGGGACGGCTGGGCGAGGGCATCCGGAGTGGCCACGGATGCCCCGGTACTGGAGGGCTGCATGACGTCGACGTTAGGCCCGCCCCAGCTGATGCGTCCAATGCATGATCGGCCGATAATCCATACGTCAGAGCATGAGTCGAGGTCGTCGTGGTGAAGGTGGCGCAGAGGTGACGGACGGCATGGCGGAACCCGGGCTGCCGCACCGGCTCGCCGAGTTGGGGCCGGAGGAGCCGGCCGCCCTGCTCGCGCCCCGGCTGGCCCAGTTCGCGGCGGTGGCCCGGCTGGAGCACGTGACGCAGGCGGCCGCGCTGCTGGGCGTGCCGCAGCCGACGCTGTCCCGGGCGGTGGCCCGGCTGGAGGCGGAGCTGGGCGTGGACCTGCTGGCCCGTCAGGGCCGGACGGTCCGGCTGACCCGGGCCGGGCGGCTGCTGCTGGCCTCGGTGGAGCGCGCCCTGGCCGAGGTCGAGCGCGGCGCCGAGGCGGCCCGGGCGGAGGCGGACCCGGCGGCCGGGCGGGTCGCGTTCGGCTTCCTCCACACCATGGGGACGGACGCCGTCCCGGCGCTCCTGCGGGGGTTCCGGGCGGCGCACCCGCAGGTGCGCTTCCAGCTGGTGCAGGACTACGTCGGCGCGATGCTGGAGCGGCTGCGCGCCGGCGAGCTGGACCTCTGCCTGGTCGCCCCGGTGCCCGACGACGACCCGGCGCTGGTGGCGCGGCGGCTGGACGAGCAGCGACTGAACCTGGTCGTCCCGGCCGACCACCGGCTCGCCGGGCGGCGCCGGATCCGGCTGGCCGAGGTCGCCGAGGACCCGTTCGTCGGGCTGGAGCGCGGCTACGGGCTGCGCGCGATCACCGACGGGTTCTGCGCGGAGGCCGGCTTCGTGCCCCGGATCGCGTTCGAGGGGGAGGAGGCGGAGACGCTGCGCGGCCTGGTCGCGGCCGGGCTGGGGGTGGCGCTGCTGCCGCCCGCGCTGGTGCCGCGGCCGGGGGTGGTGGAGCTGGAGGTGACGGCGCCGCGGACCAGGCGGGCGATCGGGCTGGCGTGGGCGGCGGGCCGGCCGCTGACCCCGCCGGTGGCGGCGTTCCGGGACTTCGTGCTGTCGCGGCGGGGGCGGTTGTTGCAGCACGACTGAGGCCTCCCCGGGGCCGCCGATCGTCCAGTCGGTGGAATTCCAGGTGCACATCGGCCGAACCGGAGTGTGGGGTGTGGCCTGTCTACGCGCGTAGGAGCTACACTCCCGCAATGGAGAACCAGATCCCTGTCACCACCGCGGGCACCGGCCCCCGGATTCCCACCCCCGACCAGATCGCCCGCGCCCCCAAGGTGCTCCTGCACGACCACCTCGACGGCGGGCTGCGCCCGGAGACCATCGTCGAGCTGGCCGCCGCGGTCGGCTACGAGGGCCTCCCCACCAAGGACCCGAAGGCACTCGGCGAGTGGTTCCGCGAGGCCGCCGACTCCGGCTCGCTGGTCCGCTACCTGGAGACCTTCGCGCACACCTGCGCCGTGATGCAGACCCGCGAGGCGCTGATCAAGGTCGCCGCCGACTGCGCCGAGGACCTGGCCGCCGACGGCGTCGTCTACGCCGAGGTCCGCTACGCCCCCGAGCAGCACCTGGAGGGCGGCCTGACCCTCGACGAGGTCGTCGAGGCCGTCCAGGAGGGCTTCCGCCTCGGCGAGGCGAACGCCCGCGCCGCCGGCCACCGCATCCGCATCGGCACCCTGATCACCGCGATGCGCCACGCCGCCCGCTCCTCCGAGATCGCCGAGCTGGCCAACCGCCACCGCGACTCGGGCGTCGTCGGCTTCGACATCGCCGGCGCCGAGGCCGGGTACCCCCCCACCCGCCACCAGGCCGCCTTCGACTACCTCAAGGGCGAGAACAACCACTTCACCATCCACGCGGGCGAGGCCTTCGGCCTGCCGTCGATCTGGGAGGCCCTGCAGTGCTGCGGCGCCGACCGGCTCGGCCACGGCGTCCGCATCGTCGACGACATCACGGTGAACGAGGACGGCAGCGTCGAGCTCGGCCGGCTGGCCGCGTACGTGCGCGACAAGCGCATCCCGCTGGAGATGTGCCCGACCTCGAACCTCCAGACGGCGGCGGCCACTTCGTACGCCGAGCACCCGATCGGGCTGCTCAGCCGACTGAAGTTCCGGGTGACGGTCAACACCGACAACCGCCTGATGAGCGGCACCAGCATGAGCCGCGAGTTCGAGCACCTGGTGGAGGCGTTCGGCTACACGCTGGGCGACATGGAGTGGTTCACGGTGAACGCGATGAAGTCGGCGTTCCTGCCGTTCGACGAGCGGCTGGCGATGATCAGCGACGTGATCAAGCCGGGCTACGCCGAGCTCAAGGCGGAGTGGCTGTTCAGCGCCGGCTCCTGAGGGCGGCGGCGTGGTCGGATGAACGCCTTTGTCCCGTAAGGGCGTTGGCGTTCATCTGACTACCCACTCGTGTGGGTTAACCGCCTTTGATCCTCGTGCGATCCAATCACTACGGTGTGCCAGTCAACGCCGACCGGCCGTGGCGGCGGAACCCGCTGCCTGCCGTGAATGTCGGCCACCGACGAGGATCCAAGGGGACGAACATGAAGCAGGCCACTCTCAAGGCCGCCGGTACCGCCGTGCTCGGCATCGCCATTGCGGCGGTCGGCGCCGGCAGCGCGTCCGCCGACCCCGCTGCGGCCGGTGGCCTCGGGCTTCCCACCGGTGCGGTGACCAACCCGGCCGTCACCGGTGCCGTCGTCGACACCGCCGGCAAGCTGCCCGGCGGTGACAAGGTGGCCGGCACCCTCGGCACCCTCGCCCCGAGCGCCGGCCAGGCCGTCGCCCCGGCGGCCGACGCCGCACCCCGCGCCGCCGTCCCGAGCGTTCCCGGCCTGAGCAGCACCCCGCTCGGCGGGCTGACCCAGACCCTGCCGCTGCCCGGCCTCGGCGGCTGACCCGACCGTCGTACGGAGGGCCGTCCGCACCCCGGTGATCCCGGGGCGTGGGCGGCCCTGCGGTGTTCCGGGGCTCGCGGTGCTCCGGGGGCTCCGGTTCCGCGGGGCGCCCGCCGCCCCCCGCGGTCACGGCTCCTGGGGGAGCAGCAGCCAGAGCGCCAGGTAGATCAGGAACTGCGGGCCGGGCAGCAGGCAGGACGCCAGGAAGATGATCCGGACGGTCCACGGCGTCAGGCCGAAGCGCTCGGCGATCCCGGCGCAGACGCCGGCGATGACGCGGTGGTGACGGGGGCGGGCGAGGCGGCTCATGGCGGTCTCCCTGGTCTTCGCGCCTGGCCCGGTCCCTCCGGTCGGCGTACTTCCATGCTCCGCCGCGGCGGCCGCCGGATCCTCAGCCTGGATGGCGATCCCGTCCCGGACCTCCGTCCCCTGCAAGGCGGACGGACTCTCGGGGTTCACCTCAGGGGCGCCCCGGAGGCCCGCCGCCGGAGGACCGCCGCCGTGGGAGCGCCGCTTCCGGACCGCGCGGGTTCGGCGGGAGACCGGGCCGGGCGGCGCCCCGGGCGGCGTCCGCTCCAGGCACAGGCGCTTGCCTCTGCCCCTGGGGCAGGGGCAAGAGTGGGGGCGTGAACGAGGACTTGATCGGCATCGGTGAGCTCGCGGCCAGGACCGGGCTGAGCCACAAGGCGCTGCGGCTGTACGGGGACCGGGGGCTGCTGCCGCCCGCGCACGTCGACCCGCGGACCGGGTTCCGCCGCTACGGCCCGGACCAGGTCGAGCGGGCCCGGCGCATCGCGCTGCTGCGCGCCGTCGGGATGCCGCTGGCCCTGATCGCCGGGGTGCTGGACCCGGGCGGGGCCGAGTCCGTCCGGCTGCTCGACGTCTACTGGCGCAAGGAGCAGTCCGTGCACGAGGCCCGCCGGGAGGCGGTGGGCTACGCCCGAGAGGTTCTGGCCGGAAGGATTCCGCGCATGTACGAGATGGCCGAGCGCGACGTACCCGAGCAGAAGGTGCTGTTCGTCCGGCGCCACGTCACCGCCGGAGGTCTGCCGGACTTCCTCGGCGGGGCCACCGAGGCGATCTTCGACCACATGCGGTCGACCGGCGCCTGCCCGTCCGGCCCGGTCTTCACCGTGTACCACGGCCTGGTGACCGACGACTCGGACGGCCCGGTCGAGGTCTGCGTCCCGACGACGAACACGGTCGAGCCCGCGGGGCCGATCGGGGTGCGGATCGAGCCCGCGCACCGCGAGGCGTACACGGCCCTGGCGAAGAGGCCCCGGGACTTCGCGACGATGGCCGCCCTGCACGACTCGGTGCTCAGCTGGATCGCCGAGCAGGGGTACGTCCGGGTGGGCGGCTCGCGCGAGGTGTACTACCCGAACTGGGGGACGGCGGAGGAGGGCGAGCACGTGGCGGACGTCGCCGGGGTGTTCGTCCCGGCGGGCGGGGCGGCCTGACCCCGGCGGGCCTGATCCTGACGGGCCTGATCCTGGCGCGGCCGGGGTCCGTTCGTCCGGGGCCGGACCGATGGCGGTCCGGCCCCGTGGGGCGGGCGGCCCGTGCGATCAGGCGAGACCGCGGAGCTTCTCCGGGTTGACCTGGAAGCGCAGGTGGTGGATCCGGCCCTCGGCGACGTCGTAGGCGAGCGCGCCGACCGCGCGCAGCACGGCCTCGCGGTCCAGCAGGTCCGCGCGGACGGTGCTGCCCTCGCCGCGGCCGAGCCCGGCGACCTCGTGTCCCGCCGCGCGCAGCTCCCGGGTGATCTTCCGACCCAGCAGACCGCTCGCCCCCGCCAGCAGTACCTTCATGGCCGTTCCCGCTTTCCTCCGGTGTTCGGCTCCGCGTTCCGGAGTCGTCCATGGGACAGGAGGGCGGGGTGGACGTGACACGCGCGGGAGTGATCCGGGCCACATTCCGTGGCGGGGGTGTGCGGGGGAGCAGGAAGTCGGAGGGGCCGACCTCCCACTCCGGGGTGGGCCGCTCGTCTCCCCTTCACGCCCGCTCCGCGTCCGCGCACGGGGCGGGCGGGCGCACCGGCCGCCCGCGCGCATTTTGCCTTGCGCGGGCGGTGACGCGATGCCTACTCTCCCTGCAACGCGTCGAGGGAGACGAGTACCTCCGGGGCCCGCGAGCCGAGAGAGCCGCCACCAGCTGTGAAGGCGGCCTCGCGTCCGGGAGGGAAGACACTCCTGAGTGCGGGGAGGAAATGCCCCGCCGGCCGGCCCCCGTCACCGGGCCAGCAACGAGGCCGCCGTCCTCCTCGGGCGGTGGCGAAGGTGCGGTGGTACCGCGAGTCCCCTTCTCGCCCGCACTTCCAAGGGATCACCACGACGCCCCCGGAGGGCCGCGATGATCCACCCGACGACCGCCCGTGTCCTGGCCGCCGGACTACCCGGCCACATCGGCGAGTCCATCGAACTCTGCGGCTGGCTGCACCGCCGCCGCGCACTGAAGTCCGTCACCTTCCTCGTCCTGCGGGACCGCTCCGGGCTCGCCCAGGTGGTCGCCCCCGAGGGGGAGGCCGACTTCCCCGAGGAGACGGTGCTGCGGGTCCGAGGCACCGTGACCGCCAACCCCCAGGCGCCGAACGGCGTCGAGCTGACCGCCCCCACCGTCGAGGTGCTGTCCGGCCTCGCCGAGGCGCCGCCGTTCAGCCTCTACCGCCCGGACGTCCGGGCCACCCTTCCCGTCATCCTCGACGGCGCGCCCGTCACGCTGCGGCACCCGCGGCTCGCCGCCCCGCACCGGATCTCCGCCGCCTCGGTGGCCGGGTTCCGCGCGGCGCTCGACGGCCTCGGCTTCACCGAGATCCAGACGCCGAAGGTGGTCTCCTCGGCGACCGAGTCCGGTGCCAACGTGTTCGGCCTCGACTGGTTCGGCCGGCCCGCGTACCTCGCCCAGTCGCCGCAGTTCTTCAAGCAGGCCATGGTCGGCGTCTTCGAGCGCGTCTACGAGACCGGGCCGGTCTTCCGCGCCGAACCGCACGACACCGCCCGCCACCTGGCCCAGTACACCAGCCTCGACGCCGAACTCGGCTTCGTCACCGACCACCGTGAGGTGATGGCCGTCGTCCGCGAGGCCGTCGCCGGGATGCTGGAGTCGGTGAGGACCCGGGCCGCCGGCGCCGTGGAGCTGCTCGGGGCGGAGCTGCCCGTCGTCCCGGCGGAGATCCCGCAGATCCACTTCGCCGACGCGATGCGGCTGCTGGGCGCCGACGAGCCGGACCTCGCACCCGCGCACGAGCGGTGGCTCGGTGAGTGGGCGCTGCGCGAGCACGGCAGCGAGTTCCTCTTCGTGGTCGGCTACCCGATGCGCAAGCGGCCGTTCTACACGCACCCCGAGCCGGGCCGGCCGGAGTACTCCAACAGCTTCGACCTGCTCTTCCGCGGACTGGAGCTGGTCACCGGCGGCCAGCGGCTGCACCGGTACGAGGACTACCTCGCCGCGCTCGCCGCCCGGGGCGAGTCACCGGAGCCGTACGCCGCCTACCTGCGCTCCTTCGCCCACGGCATGCCCCCGCACGGCGGCTTCGCCCTCGGGCTGGAACGGTGGACGGCGCGGCTGACGGGGGCGGACAACGTCCGCCGCACCACGCTCTTCCCCCGGGACCTGCACCGGCTCACGCCGTGACCGGCCCGTCCGCCCGTCGCACATCCGCGACGGGCGGACGGCCGGGACCCCGGCCGGTACGGTCGCGCCCGATGCCCGCCGGGCGCGACCGTCACCAGGGGGAGCGCGGCGCCCGGTCCGGGTTCTCCGTGCCGGCCCGGCGGATCAGACGGCCGGCGGCTGCGGGGCCTGCGGCTGGACGGGCGGAGCGGCCGGAGCCGGAGCGGCCGGGGCGCCCTGCGGCGGGACGGGCGCCGACTGGGCGTACGGGTTGTACTGCGCACCGGGGTGCTGCGGAGCACCCGGGTTGTACGCCGCGCCGGGGCCGAACTGCGCGTTCGGGTCGTACGGCGCGTTCGGGTTGTACGGCGCCGCGCCCGGGACCGGCTGCGGGGCGGGCGTGTTGCCGCGCGCCAGCAGCGCCTTCACCGCGTTGGCTATCAGCAGCAGCGGCAGGACGAACGCCTGGAAGAACATCCGGTACTCGCCGCCCTCGAAGACGAACGCGAGGTAGTACGCGTAGCCCGCGAACGCCATGCCGGCGAGCACGTTGACGGCGCGCCAGCCACCGCTCAGCCCACCACCGAGATTGATGGCGCCGAGGACGACCATGGCGATGCCGCTGATCGCCAGCAGGACGACATACCAGGAGAAAAGGGGTTCGGCGCTGAAGTCGAGATTCACGGAGGCATTCCTGTGGGGAGAGGGGGGTGAGGAGCGACTGCTGATGGGGAACGAGTGCGCACAGTACTGGAGCCCGCCGACATTCGCCCCCGCCTTTTCATCACGGATCAATGACCGGTCCGTGCCACGGCCGTGGTTGGCTGGGCGGATGACTGACTATGAGGTCCTTCGCGTCTTCTGCGGCCCCGACGGTGCGCACGGCAACGAACTCGGCGTGGTCCGCGACGGTGCCGCCCTCCCCAGTGAGACGGACCGGTTGGCGCTCGCCCGCGAACTCGGCTTCAGCGAGACCGTCTTCGTGGACGATGCGGTGCGCGGCGCCGTCGACATCTACACGCCCAGCGTCCGCCTCCCCTTCGCCGGCCACCCGTGCGTCGGCGCGGCCTGGCTGCTCGGGGTGGACCGGCTGGTCACCGCCGCCGGCGCCGTCGGTGTGCGCCACGACGGCGAGTTCACCCGGATCTCGGCGCGCCCGGAGTGGGCGCCCGGGCGGACGACGAAGCAGTACGGCTCGGCCGCGGAGGTGGAGGCCCTGGACGTCCCGCCGCCGGGCGAGTGGATCTACGCCTGGGCCTGGCAGGACGAGGCGGCCGGCACCGTCCGGGCGCGGGCCTTCCCCGGCCGCGGCGACGGGATCGACGAGGACGAGGCCACCGGCGCCGCCGCCCTGCTGCTGACCGCCGAGCTGCGCCGCGACCTGACGATCAGCCAGGGGCGCGGCTCGCAGATCGTCACGGGGCTGCGGGCCGGGGGCCTGATCGAGGTGGGCGGCAGGGTCCGCGCGGCCGGATAGCGGGGGCGGGCGCGGGCCCCGCCCCCACCCGACGTCTCCCGTTCTTCTCCCGGGACGGAAACCCCTTCACGGATGGATCACACCGTCCGATAACATGCCGTCGTTGCTCAGGGTTTGGGGGCGAAGCAGCAGCAGGGGAAATGGCGATCGGCGGCCCCTCACACCCCGGGACCCACCTTCTCCCGGGTACTGCCCGTCTTCTTCCGTGAGGTCCCATTGCGTACTCAGCACCGCAGATTCCTTGCCCTGGCCGCGGCGACCGCCGTGGCCTCCGGCACGGGCCTGGCCGCCGCCCAGGGCGCGCCCGCGGCTCCGGTGTCCGCCGGCGCGACCCAGGCCCCCGGGACCCCCCAGGCCGTCGGATCCACCCAGACCCCCGGGGCCACCCGGGCCGTCGGGAGCACCCAGAACCAGAACGACCCGGTGCTGATCACGCTGGACGGGTTCCCCGGCACGCTCACCGCCGGAGCCCCGGCGGTCGAGTTCACCGCCACCCTCAGGAACTCCGCCGACCACGAGGTCGCCACGCAGAGCGGGTTCACGGTGGCGGACGTCGACGCGGGGATCAGGGAGACCCAGCTCAGGCTGGAGTTCCAGGCACCCGGCAGCACGGAGTGGAGGACGCCCCGGCTCCACGCCGGCGCCAACGTCGGTGCCATGTGGGACCTGGAGGCGTTCGGCGGCGAGCCGCACCTGCCGGCGGGAGCCTCGGTCACCTACCGGCTGCGCCTCGCCGTGACCGCCGACGCCCGTGGCGGCAGGGCGAGCGCGCTCTTCCGCAGCACGGTCTCGGACCCCGGGCTGCCCGCGTGGCAGCAGCCGTCCTACGCCATCAGCCCGCTCGGCTCCTTCACCATCGCCCCCGTCGGGACCCCGACCACGCCGCCCCCGGCTCCGGTCCCGGTGCCCGGTGCCCCGACGCTCGGCATGGACGGGGTGCCGGCCATGTTCACCGGGGGAGCGGCCGCCCAGCCGTTCGGGCTGACGATCGCCAACCACAGCGGCAGGGACATCCGCTTCCTCCCGCAGGTCGCGTTCCAGGGCAACGACGCGCTGACCGCGGCGACGACCCGGCTCGACTTCCAGACGCCCGCGGGCGAGTGGCTGGCCGCCAGCGACGAGGGGCAGAGTGAGCCCGGCCAACTGCGGCTGACGCTCCGGGCGGGCGGCCAGGACCTCACCGTCATCGCCCTGCACGACGGCGAGTCGCGGACGGTGAACGTCCGGCTCTCCTTCACCGCGGACGTCCCGAACAGCACCGCCCAGGTGCTGTTCACCGGCTCCAGCATCCCGCTCGCCCCGGGCGGTACGGAGGTCCGTCACTCGGGCCCGGCGGCCGACTTCGGCATCGCCGCCGCGGCCGCCCCCGGCAGGTCGTCCACCCCGGTGCCGCCCGCCGCCGGCCCGGCCGCCCCGGCCGGGGCCCGGTCGGAGACCCCGGCCTCGTCGGGTGCCGCGGTCGTCCCGGTGTCCCGGTCCACCGGCTCGGTGGCGGGCCCGGCGGCCGTGGCGGCCGCTCCCCAGGACACCAAGCTCGCGTCGACCGGCGGCGGGACGAAGGCGGAGCCGATGGCGATCACCGGTGCCACCGCGGTGGCGATGGGCGTGGGCCTCCTGGTGGTGGCGGGGCGCCGGGCCACGCGGTCGTCCCGGAACTGACGGTCCCGGGCCGTGGCACCGCGGCCCGCCGATCGAGCGCCACAGCGGGGGGAGCGTGGAGGAGCCCGAGTTCGTCGTCGTGCTGACCGACGCGGGGGAGCAGCGGATCGAGGTGATCCGGGCCGTCCGCTCCCTCACCGGTCTCGGCCCCTGGCAGAGCAGCCTGCTGCTGGAGGAGCTTCCGGCCACCGTCGGGGCGGGGTGCCTGCGTGACCTGGACGGCGCCCTGGCCCGGCTGCGGGAAGCGGGTGCGCACGCCATGGCGCGGTGCCGTTCGTGTGGGCGGGACGCGCCGCAGGACGGGACGCTGATCGATCCCGGGCCGTGCGACGCGTCGGCCCCGTGGGCCTCCTACTGCCCGGCGAGCCGCACACCCCCTCGGTGGGGAGTGGTGGACGGGTACTTCGTGGAACTGCCCGACGAGCCGTGACCGACGAGCCGTGACCGACGAGCCGTGACCGACGAGCCGTGCCCGACCAGCCGTGCCCGACCAGCGGTCACCCCCTCAGCGGTGCCGCCCCCCTCAGCGGACGGGGGAGGAGACCGGCTCCGCGTAGACGGCGGCGGGCGCGGCCGGGGCCGGGCGCGGGGTCGCCGGGGGTGCGGCCGGGTGGCGGCGGGCGGCGTGGAGGGCCAGCGAACGGGAGGCGGGGACCAGGGCCAGGTGGGCGGCGGCCACGCCGACGACGGCGAACAGGATGTGGTCGACGTCGAGGACGTGCCCCGGGGTCCAGGAGGAGAGGAACTCCAGCGCGGTGGCCAGCAGGGCCGAGGCGCCGGTGGTGCGGAGGAAGGACGGCAGCCAGGGGGCCCGGAGGCGGCCGCCGGCCAGCGGGAGCAGCACGCCGAGCGGGGCCAGCAGCAGCAGTTCGCCGAGGAGCTGTCCGGCGGTGGAGAAGCGGAGCGACGCCAGCGGCGTCAGGTTGGCGTCGTAGACCCAGGCCACCGGCAGTGGCCGCAGCACCAGCCAGCCGGCCAGCACCAGATGGAGGGTGAGTCCGACGAGGCCCGCCATGCGGAGGGAACGGCGGACGGCCGTCGCCGGCCCGGTCTCGGTCCGCACGCCGGAACGCTCGTCGCGTGTCCTGGTGCCATCTCGCTGCACGCGGGGAAGGACGTGAGCCGGTGGCACGGCGGTTCCACGCGAGGCGTGAACATTCCGGTGCACGCCCGCGAGCCCGGCCGCGCCGGTCACCGGCAGGTCGCGGACGCCGCTGCGGACGGCGTCGGCAGCGCGCTGAACGGGTTGTCCGCAGCGGCGCTGGGCGAGACGACGGCCGGCGACGGCGAGGGCTTCGCGCCCGGCTTCGGCGAGGTGTGGGCGGTGGGGGCCGTCGGGCCGGTGGGCGAGGGGGTGGACAGCGCGGTGGGAATCTGCGGCGCCGTCGGGCAGGCGGTCCGGCTGGCCGGGGCGCCCGCGTCCACCGGGACGGGGGTCGGCCGGATCCCGCAGCCCGTGGCGAGCGCGAGCATCAGCACCGCGCCGGTGGCGGCGGCGGGCAGACGGAACGAACGGGCGCTCACTGCGCACTCTCCTCGGAAGCGGCGGCCGGTGGAGACGGCGGGGTCAACGGCAGCGTCAGCGTGAACACCGCCCCCACCTCCCCGTTGGCGGCCGTGATCGTCCCCCCGTGGATCTGCGCGTTGGCCATCGCGATCGACAGCCCCAGCCCGCTGCCCTCCGAGCGGGCCCGCCCCTTGTCCGCCTTGTAGAACCGGTCGAAGACGTGCGGCAGCACGTCCTCGGGGATGCCGGGACCGCTGTCCGAGACCTCCACCGTGATGGCGTCCTCGGTCTCACGGACCTTCACCCGCACCGGCGAGCCGCCGTGCTTGAGCGCGTTGCCGATGAGGTTGGCGAAGACGACGTCCAGCCGGCGCGGGTCGACGACGGCCCGGACGCCGCGCGGGGCGTCCAGCTCGACGGCGTCGTACCAGGCCCGGCCGTCGATGCAGGACATGATCAGGTCGGCGATGTCCACCTCGTCGGCGACCAGCTTGGCGGTGCCGGCGTCGAAGCGGGTCACCTCCATCAGGTTCTCCACCAGGTCGGACAGGCGCCGGGTCTCACTGACCACCAGCCGCACCGCCGGTTCGATCATCGGGTCCAGCGACTCGGCCTCGTCCTCCAGGATGTCCGTGACGGCGGTCATCGCGGTGAGCGGCGTGCGCAGCTCGTGCGACATGTCGGCGACGAACCGCCGGCTCTGTGCCTCGCGTGCGCTGAGCTCCTCGACCTGCTCGTGCAGCGACTCCGCGGTGCGGTTGAACGTCCTTGCCAGGTCGGCGAGTTCGTCCGAGCCGTCGACCTCCAGGCGGGTGTCCAGATGGCCCTCGCCGAGCCGCCGGGCGGCGTCGCCGAGGCGCTTGACCGGGCGCAGCACCGTCGCCGAGGCGGCCTGGGCGAGCAGCGCCGAGCCGATCAGCGCCAGCAGGGTGGCGATGGCCAGCGACCAGCCGAGCGTGTTGAGGTCGGCCCGCTCGTTCTCCAGCGACTTGAACATGTACGCGGTCGGGCCGGTCGGCACCACCTTGGTGCCGCCGATGACGTACGGGCGGCCCTCCAGGTTCTGCCGCTGCCAGTACAGGTGGTACGCGTACGGGTTGCTCTCGGTGACGTCGCGCTGCTTGGCGACGATGTCCTGGAGCTTGGCCGGGACGTTGGCGAGCGTGTAGCGCGACGGGTCCGAGGAGGCGGTGCAGTCCGGGTGGGCGGCGTCGGTGACCACCACCTCGTAACTGAGCCCGGAGCTGGCGACGGTGGAGGCGAGCTGGGCCAGTTCGGCGCAGGTGGCGTTCAGCGGCAGCTCGGAGACGTTGCGGCTGAGCGAGACCCGGAAGTCGTTGAGCGCGGTGTCCTGGGCGCGCTTGAGCACCGCGTCCCGGTTCAGCCAGTAGGCGATGCCGGAGGCCGAGACGGCGGTGAGCAGCGCGACCGCGGCGAACACGGCGATCAGCCGCACCCTAAGGGAGCGCAGCCGTCGCCACGGGCCCGAGGAGAACCGGCGGGTCGTCGTCTGATGGTCAGTCACGGGAGCCTGTCGTCGCGTACCGGAGGATCGGTGGATCAGAGGGATATCGAGGGGAGCGGGAGGACCCGGCGGGCCGGCGCGGTCACGCCGGCGGGTCCAGCCGGTAGCCGACCCCGCGCACGGTGCGGATCAGCGTCGGCGCCGAGGGGACGTCCTCGACCTTGGCCCGCAGCCGCTGCACGCACGCGTCCACCAGCCGGGAGTCACCGAGGTAGTCGTGCTCCCAGACCAGCCGCAGCAGCTGCTGCCGGGAGAGCGCCTGACCGGGCCGGCGGCTGAGCTCCAGCAGCAGCCGCAGCTCGGTCGGGGTGAGTTGGAGGTCCTCTCCGTCCTTGGTGACGGTCATCGCCGCGCGGTCGATCACCACGCTGCCGTACGCCGAGGAGTCCGAGCTCTCCCGCTCGCCGCGGCGCAGCACGGCCCGGATCCGGGCGTCCAGGACGCGCGGCTGCACCGGCTTGACCACGTAGTCGTCCGCACCCGACTCCAGACCGACGACCACGTCGATGTCGTCGGACCGGGCGGTGAGCAGGATGATCGGCAGCTGGTCGGTGCGGCGGATGCGGCGGCAGACCTCGAAGCCGTCGATTCCGGGCAGCATGACGTCCAGCACGATCAGGTCCGGCCGCTGCTCCTTGAAGAGCCTCAGACCGTCCTCGCCGGAGGCGGCGGTGGCCACTTTGTGGCCCTGGCGGGTGAGGGCGAGTTCGAGGCCGGTCCGGATGGCGTCGTCGTCCTCGATCAGAAGGAGGAAAGGCACGGCCTCATTCTGGCCCACCCGGGGCGCCGAATCACCCCCCGGCCCGGACCGTCCCGTCGGCCCCCGGCCGCGCGGGAACCGGAATGTGCGCTACCGGCGTCCGTGACGGCAGGTGGGGGTGCGGGACGAAAGGCCCGCCCCTGTGACACCCCTGTGACAGTCGGCGGACAGCGCCATCACAACCGGCGGGCAGGATTTTCCATGTCGCCGCAGGACAGCGGGCCAACAGGCCGGCTGGAAGGCGGCAACAGGAACCGCTCGTACCGATCAAGGGGGCGCACGATGAACGCCATGCTTCAGGCCCGGACCAACCCGGCTGACCGCACCGCGCGTTCCTCAGCGACCACCCACCGGACCCGGTACGAGGTCAGGACCGATGAGACCTCCGGTGCCGTCACCGTACGGGGGTGCGCACACGGCACCGGTGGAAACACTGCCGCGCGCCGGGTGAGCGGCGGCGGCAGGCAGGGGGAGCTGTACGGGATCGGCCGGATGGGGAGTGCGGCCGACTCCGCCAACACCCTCACGCTGCGGGGGATCCTCCCCGTCCGCGTCGAGGGCAAGGACGCCCTGGGGGGTAACGGGGGAACCAGGGGGATCGGGGGGACCGGCCTGCGGAAGGCCGACTCGGGGGAGTCGGCCGGCCGCGAGGCCGCCGGTGCGACGCTGCTGCGACTGAACCCCGCAGCAGCCCGCACCACCGAAGCGGGACAGGGAGGCGCGCAGGGGGAGCACTCGGCCGTCGCGGAGGACCACACCAAGGAGTTCACCGCGTACGTGCGCGAGCGCCGCGCCTCCCTGTACGCCACGGCGTACCACCTCACCGGTGACCGCTACGAGGCCGAGGACCTGCTGCAGAGCGCGCTCTTCAGCACCTACCGGGCCTGGGGCCGGATCACCGACAAGGCCGCGGTCGGGGGCTACCTCCGCCGCACCATGACCAACCTGCACATCTCCGCCTGGCGGCGCCGCAAGGTCAGCGAGTACCCGACCGAGGAGCTGCCGGAGACGGCCGGCGACACCGACGCGATGGGCGGCACCGAGCTGCGCGCCGTGCTCTGGCAGGCGCTGGCCAAGCTGCCCGAGAACCAGCGGACCATGCTGGTCCTGCGGTACTACGAGGGCAAGACCGACCCGGAGATCGCCGACGTGCTCGGCATCAGCGTCGGCACGGTCAAGAGCAGCATCTGGCGCGCGCTGCGCCGGCTGCGCGACGACGAGCACCTGAACAAGTCGGGCGACACCGTCCGCGCGTTCGGCGAGCTGGTCGCGTAACGGCCGCAGGCCGTAACGGCGTACGACACATTGAGGACTCCCGTCGGGGGACGGGTGAGGACGGTCACGGGACTGGTGGCGCCGGCTCGGGGGAGCGGCGCCGCCGGGGGAGTCCGACGGCCGTCCGGGAAGGCGACGGGCCCGGTGCGGGGGAGACGCACCGGGCCCGTCGTTCGTTCGTCCGTGCCTGCCGCTCGGCGGCGCCCTGCTGGGCGTGGCCGACGACGGGCCGCTGCGTCCCGGCGGCTCAGACCGCCGACAGCTCGCGCGAGGCCGCCGCGCGGATCCGCCGGTCCGCCTCGGCGCCGGTGCACGGGTGGGCGCCCAGGCCCACCTGGCGGCCGACGATCGAGCGCTCGGCCCGCATCAGCCGCCAGCCGCGGCGCAGCAGCACCGGCAGCGACTTGCGGCCCTCGCGGACGTCCCGGCGCAGCCGGCGCCAGGCGGTGGTCAGCGCGCCGTTGCGCAGGCAGAGCGCATCGCCCAGGACGCCCTCGGCGGCGCAGTCGGAGGTGATCTCGGCGGCGAAGATGCCCTCGGCGATGAACGCGGGGGCGCCGGCCAGGTCCAGCACCCGGGTGGAGACGCGGCCGTTGTCCGGGATCGAGTACACCGGGACGTCGGCACGGCCGGTCTCGTGCAGGCTGCGGATCGCGGCGACGGCCTGGTCGCGGTGCCAGGCGAGCGGGGAGTCCCAGTCGACCGCGCCGTCGGGCAGCAGCGGCAGGGTGGGGTCGTCCCCGTCCTTGTAGAAGTCGTCGAGCTGGAGCACCGGCAGGCCGCTGCGCTCGGCCAGCGAGGACTTCCCCGATCCGGAGGGCCCGGACAGCAGGACCACCCGGGCGCGGGCTATCGGCACAGGGTTCAGCGGGGAGTCACTCACGAGACACCAGTCTGACGCATCCGGGCCCGATGCCGAAACCGGTCGGATCAGCCTTTCCGCACGGACCGGGGATCGGTGAGCGCGGCCTGGACGAGCGGCAGGTACCGGCTGTCGACCTGGAGGTGGACCGGCGGGCCGCCGCCGGGCGGCCGGTACGTGGTGGCGGCCCAGTCCTGGCTGTACCAGGTGTCCGGCTCGGGTTCGTGGAAGCTGCCGCCGGCGGCCAGTTCGTTGTGGCCGAGGACACGGGAGCCGAAGCCGGCGACGGAGGCCCCCGGGGTGATGTGCAGCCGGCCGTTGACGTACGCGCGCTGCCAGCCGGGCCGGTCGGACCGGGCCGAGCAGGGCACCCGGACGGGCCGGCCCGCGGCCAGCCGGCGGCGGGTGCGGGCCACGTGCAGCCTGCGCAGGAACCCGTCCGCGAACAGTGTCATCAGCTCGCCGACGATCTCTCCCACGGCGTCCCCCCTCGGTCGTTTCCGGTACGGACGATTCTGTCCGGCCCGGACCGGCGCCGGGAGCGCCGAAAGGCGGAACCGTCCGGAGACGAAAGTCGACGGACCCGCGCCAGGGGGGGAGAGGCGCGGGTCCGTCCTATGACCGTCCGGGCCCTGGGGGGGAGAGGGCACTGGGGACGGCCAGCTTGTGGAGTTGTTACCGGTGGCCGACGGGGAGGTCAGATCCCCATCGGGTGCCAGACCGTCTTCGTCTCCAGGAACGAGAGTAGCCGGTCGGTACCGGGAGCATTGGTCCAGTCCTGGGCGAACGGGTCCAGCTCCGGACGGACCACCCTCTTCAGGGTATCCGCGGCGGCGGCCTCCAGCGCGCCCGCCGCGCCGGGACCGTCGGCCGCGATCGCCCCGGTGAGGTCCACCGCGTTGACGTCCTGGTGCGAGGCCAGGGTGGGCGCGATGTCGGCGGTCCGGCCCGAGACGATGTTGACGACGCCGCCCGGGACGTCCGAGGTGGCCAGCACCTCGCCCAGCGACAGGGCCGGCAGCGGGGCGTCGGCCGCGGCCGCGACCACCACCGTGTTGCCGGTCGCGATGGCCGGGGCGATCACCGAGACCAGGCCGAGCAGCGAGTGCCCGTAGCCGGCCTGCGGGGCGACGATCCCGACCACACCGGTCGGCTCCGGGGTGGAGAGGTTGAAGTACGGCCCGGCGACCGGGTTGGCGCCGCCCGCGATCTGGGCGACCTTGTCGGTCCAGCCCGCGTACCAGACCCAGCGGTCGATCGCCGCGTCCACCAGGGCGGCGGCCTTCTTCGGGCCGACGCCCTCGGAGAGCGCAACCTCGGTGGCGAACTGCTCGCGCCGGCCCTGGAGCATCTCGGCGACCCGGTACAGCACCTGGCCGCGGTTGTACGCGGTGGTGCCGGCCCAGCCCTTGACCGCCGCACGGGCGGCCACGACCGCGTCGCGGGCGTCCTTGCGGGTGCCGAGCGGGGCGTTGGCGAGCCACTCGCCCTTGGAGTCGGTCACCTCGTACACCCGCCCACTCTCGGAGCGCGGGAACTTCCCGCCGACGTACAGCTTGTAGGTCTTGAGGACATCAAGACGGCTCACGACATCAGACATCGAGGTAGGCCTCCAGACCGTGGCGGCCACCCTCGCGGCCGTAGCCCGACTCCTTGTAACCGCCGAACGGCGAGGTCGGGTCGAACTTGTTGAAGGTGTTGGCCCAGACCACGCCGGCCTTGAGCTTGCTGGCCATCCAGAGGATGCGCGAGCCCTTCTCCGTCCAGATGCCGGCGGAGAGGCCGTACGGGGTGTTGTTGGCCTTCGCGACCGCCTCTTCGGGGGTGCGGAAGGACAGCACCGACAGGACCGGGCCGAAGATCTCCTCCTGGGCGATCCGGTGGGCCTGGCTGACGCCGGTGAAGACGGTCGGCTTGAACCAGAAGCCGGTGCCCGGAAGCTCGCAGGCGGGCGACCAGCGCTCGGCGCCCTCGGCCTCGCCGGCGTCGGTCAGCGCGGTGATCCGGGCCAGCTGCTCGGCCGAGTTGATGGCACCGATGTCGGTGTTCTTGTCCAGCGGGTCGCCGACCCGCAGGGTGGCCATCCGGCGCTTCAGCGCGTCCAGCAGCTCGTCCTGGACCGACTCCTGGACCAGCAGGCGCGAACCCGCGCAGCAGACGTGGCCCTGGTTGAAGAAGATGCCGTTGACGATGCCCTCGACGGCCTGGTCGATCGCCGCGTCGTCGAAGACGATGTTGGCGGCCTTGCCGCCCAGCTCCAGCGACAGCTTCTTGCGGGTGCCCGCCAGCTGCTTGGCGATCGCCCGGCCGACCGGGGTGGAGCCGGTGAAGGCGACCTTGTTGACGTCCGGGTGCGCGGTGAGCGCGGCGCCGGTGCGGCCGTCACCGGTGACGATGTTGACGACGCCCTTCGGCAGACCGGCCTGGCGGCAGATGTCGGCGAAGCGGAGCGCGGTCAGCGGGGTGGTCTCGGCCGGCTTGAGCACGACCGTGTTGCCGGTGGCCAGCGCCGGGGCGATCTTCCACGCCAGCATCAGCAGCGGGAAGTTCCACGGGATGACCTGGCCGGCCACGCCCAGCGGCTTCGGGGCGGCGCCGAAGCCGGCGTAGTCGAGCTTGTCCGCCCAGCCCGCGTAGTAGAAGAAGTGCGCGGCGACCAGCGGCAGGTCGACGTCGCGGGTCTCGCGGATCGGCTTGCCGTTGTCGATCGACTCCAGGACGGCCAGCTCGCGGCTGCGCTCCTGGATGATCCGGGCGATCCGGAACAGGTACTTGGCGCGCTCGCTGCCGGGCAGCGCCGACCAGCCGGTGAAGGCCTTGCGGGCGGCGGCGACGGCGCGGTCCACGTCCTCGTCGGTGCCCTGGGCGAACTCGGCGAGCACCTGCTCGGTGGCCGGGTTGACCGTCTTCAGGGCCTCGCTGCCGGAGGAGTCGACGAACTCGCCGCCGATGAAGTGGCCGTAGGAGGTGGCGATGTCACCCGCGGCGGCGGGCGACTCGGGGGCCGGGGCGTACTCGAAGAGGCCGCCGCGCTTGGGGGCCACGGGCTCCTCGATGGTGTTCTTCTTGGCCATGGTGATCAGTCCACCGTCACGTAGTCGGGGCCGGAGTACCGTCCGGTGGTCAGCTTCTGACGCTGCATCAGCAGGTCGTTGAGCAGGCTGGAGGCGCCGAAGCGGAACCAGTGCGGGGTCAGCCAGTCGTCGCCGAGCGTCTCGTTGACCATCACCAGGTACTTCATGGCGTCCTTGGTGGTCTTGATGCCGCCGGCGGGCTTGACGCCGACCTGGACGCCGGTCTGCGCCTTGAAGTCGCGGACCGCCTCCAGCATCAGCAGGGTGACCGGCGGGGTCGCGTTGACGGCGACCTTGCCGGTCGAGGTCTTGATGAAGTCGGCACCGGCCAGCATCGCCAGCCACGAGACGCGGCGCACGTTGTCGTACGTCTGCAGCTCGCCGGTCTCGAAGATCACCTTGAGGTGGGCGGAGGTGCCGTCCGGGCGCCTGCACGCCTCCTTGACGGCGACGATCTCGTTGAAGACGTCCATGTACCGGCCGGAGAGGAAGGCGCCCCGGTCGATCACCATGTCGATCTCGTCGGCGCCGGCCGCGACCGCGTCGGCGGTGTCGGCCAGCTTCACCGGGAGCGCGGCGCGCCCGGCGGGGAAGGCGGTGGCGACGGAGGCGACCTGGATGTCGGTGCCCTGCAGCGCGGCCTTCGCGGTGGCGACCATGTCCGGGTAGACACAGATCGCGGCGACCCGGGGGGTGGCCGGGTCGGTGGGGTCGGGGGTCCGGCCCTTCGCGCAGAGCGCGCGCACCTTGCCGACCGTGTCCGCGCCTTCGAGCGTGGTCAGGTCGATCATCGAGATGGCGAGGTCGATGGCATAGGCCTTCGCCGTGGTCTTGATCGAGCGGGTACCGAGAGTGGCGGCGCGCGCCTCCAGGCCGACCTGGTCGACGCCGGGCAGGCCGTGCAGGAAGCGGCGGAGCGAGGCCTCGGACGCCGCAACGTCCTGGAGACCGCTGCCCGCAACGCCGGGGGCATTGGCTGCAAGAGTGGACATAGTCACCAGACCAGCATATCTACGCGCGTAACATTGCGCTAGGCCCGGACCTTTTCGATGCCGGACCGAGACCTCCGAACCCCGTCCGCCCCGCTGGTCACCCCTGTAGATCGCGGGGGCCATGCGGCAGAATCGTCGGCATGACCGAATCCGACGGCAAGCCCCACCAGGGCCCGGCCGGCTCCGACGGGGAGCCCGTGTACGCCGACCGCGTGTACCGCTCCATTCCCGGTGTGATCTCCGGCGTGCTGTTGTTGGCCGTGGCCGGGTGGCTGATCGGGGACGCGGCGCTCAACGGGACGGGGAAGACACCGTACGTGGCTCTGGCCGCGGTACCGGTGTTCGCCTTCCCGGTGATCGCCTACACGCTGCGGCCGGCCGTGCTGGCCAACGACCGGCGGCTGGTGGTGCGCAACCCGCTGCGGACGATCACGGCGCCGTGGGCGTCGGTGGACGCGCTGCGGGCCGGGTACTCGGTGGAGCTGCTGGCGGACGGCCGCAAGTTCCAGGTGTGGGCGGTGCCGGTGTCGCTGCGCCAGCGCAAGCGGGCCAACCGGGCCCAGCAGCGCGGCGGCGGCGTCGAGCACACCTCCCGGCTGGGGATGGTCGTGGGGCGCCAGCCCGTCCCCGAGGTCCTCGGCTCGCCGGACTCGACCAGGGCCTGGTCCGACCAGGTGGTCGCGGTGCTCCAGGAGATGGCCGAGCGGAACGCGTCGAGCCCCGACGCGGCCGGGCCGGTGACCGTCCGCTGGTGCTGGTGGATCATCGCGCCGACGCTGGCCGGCCTGGTCGCGCTGATCGCCGCGATCGCGGCCTAGGAACCACGACGACGAAGGGCCCGCCGGTCTCGGCGGGCCCTTCGTCGTCTGCGGGTGCGTCAGGCGCCTGCGGGGTGCGTCAGGCGTCGATCCCGGCGGCCGCGGCCAGGTCGCGCTTGATCCCGTCGAGCAGCCCGGCGGCGCGCTCGCGGGCGCCGGCCAGGTCGGCGGCGGAGGCCACCGGGAGGACGACCTCCAGGTAGCACTTCAGCTTGGGTTCGGTGCCGGACGGCCGGACGACGATCCGGGCCGAGCGGACGGCCTCGCCGGCCAGGTAGTAGCGCAGGCCGTCGGTCGGCGGCAGGTCGGCGGAGCCGGCGGTCAGGTCGTCCGCCTGGGTGACCTTCAGGCCGGCCAGCGCGGTCGGCGGCTGCTCGCGCAGGCGCCGCATCGCGTCGGCGATCAGCGAGAGGTCCTGGACACGGACGGAGAGCTGGTCGGTGGCGTGCAGGCCGTGCTCCAGCGCCAGGTCGTCCAGCAGGTCGGCCAGGGTGCGGCCGGACTGCTTGAGCGTGGCGGCCAGTTCGGCGACCAGCAGGGCGGCGGTGATGCCGTCCTTGTCGCGCACGCCCTGCGGGTCGACGCAGTAGCCGAGCGCCTCCTCGTAGCCGTAGCGCAGGCCGTCGGCGCGGGCGATCCACTTGAAGCCGGTGAGCGTCTCGGCGTACCCGAGGCCCGCCGCCTCGGCGATCCGGCCGAGCAGCGTGGAGGAGACGATGGTGGTGGCGAAGGTGCCGGCGGCCTTCTTGGCGACCAGCGCGGCGCCGAGCAGCGCGCCGACGTCGTCGCCGCGGAGCATCCGCCAGCCGCTGCCCTGACCGGGGCCGCCTGCGGCGTTGCCGTTGGCGGGGACGGCCACCGCGCAGCGGTCGGCGTCCGGGTCGTTGGCGATGACGATGTCCGGGCCGACCGAGGCGGCGGTGCGGAAGGCGAGGTCCATCGCCCCCGGCTCCTCCGGGTTGGGGAAGGCCACGGTCGGGAAGTCCGGGTCGGGCTCGGCCTGCTCGGCGACCACGGTGGGCGCGGGGAAGCCGGCCCGGCGGAAGGCGGCGACCAGGGTGTCGCGGCCGACGCCGTGCATCGGGGTGTAGACGACGTCGAGGTCGCGCGGGCTGTGCGGGTCCACGATCGAGACGGCGCGGGCCAGGTACGCCTCGACGACGTCATCGCCGACGACCTCCCAGCCGTCCTCGGCGAGCGGGACCTCGGCGAGCGAGCCGATCGCGTCGATCTCGGCGGCGATCCCGGCGTCGGCCGGCGGGACGATCTGCGAGCCGTCGCCCAGGTAGACCTTGTAGCCGTTGTCCTGCGGCGGGTTGTGGCTGGCGGTGACGGTGACGCCGGCGGCCGCGCCGAGGTGGCGGACGGCGAAGGCGAGCACCGGGGTGGGCAGGGCGTGCGGCAGCAGCGCGGCGCGCAGGCCCGCGCCGACCACCACGGCGGCGGTGTCGCGGGCGAAGTCGTACGACTTGTGGCGGGCGTCGTAACCGATCACGACGAGGTCGCCGAGCTGTTCCTTCTTCACGTAGGCGACCAGCCCGGCGGCGGCCCGGATCACCACGGCGCGGTTCATCCGCATCGGGCCCGCGCCCAGCTCGCCGCGCAGGCCGGCGGTGCCGAACTGGAGCCGGCCGGAGAACCGCTCGGCCAGCTGGGACCAGGCGAGCTTGCTGTCCGCCTCGGCCTCCGGGCCCTCGGCCACGGCCAGCAGCGAGGTCAGCTCCTCGCGGGTCTGCGGGTCGGGGTCCTCGGCCAGCCAGGCCCGGGCCCGGGTGAGGAGATCGGTGGTGGGTGCCTGCGTCAAGGCCAGCTCCGTTGGGAAGTTCCGCAAGTGGGTGGGTGTGCGCATGCGGACGGGGCCCGCAGGCGGCTGTGATCCGCTGATCACAGCCGTCCGCGGACCCCGTCGCTCACGATTGTGAACCAGATCCGGGTCAGATCCGCTCAAGGACCTTCGCCAGCAGCGCGCCCATGCGCTCGGCGGAGGCCTTGCCGGCCTCCAGGACCTCGGCGTGGTTGAGCGGCTCGCCGGTCATGCCGGCGGCGAGGTTGGTGACCAGGGAGATGCCGAGCACCTCGGAGCCGGCCTCGCGGGCGGCGATGGCCTCCAGCGTGGTGGACATGCCGACCAGCTCGCCGCCGATCACCCGGGCCATGTGGACCTCGGCCGGGGTCTCGTAGTGCGGGCCGCGGAACTGCACGTAGACGGCCTCGTCGAGGGAGGAGTCCACCTCGCGGCAGAGGTCGCGCAGGCGCTTGGAGTAGAGGTCCGTCAGGTCGACGAAGTTGGCGCCGACGATCGGGGAGTCCGCGGTCAGGTTGATGTGGTCGCTGATCAGGACCGGCTGGCCGGGGACCCAGCCCTCGCGCAGACCGCCGCAGCCGTTGGTCAGCACGATGATGCCGCAGCCCGCGGCGGCGGCGGTGCGCACGCCGTGGACCACGGTGGCCACGCCGTGGCCCTCGTAGTAGTGGTTGCGGCCGAGGAAGATCAGGGCGCGCTTGTCGCCGATCTTCACCGAGCGGATCTTGCCGGCGTGGCCGGCCACGGCGGGGGCGGGGAAGCCCGGGAGGTCGGTGACCGGGAACTCTGCCACGGTCTCGCCCAGGGCGTCGGCGGCCGGCACCCAGCCGGAGCCCATCACCAGGGCGACGTCGTGGCGCTCGGCACCGGTCAGCTCGCGCAGGCGCGCGGCGGCGGCCTGGGCGGCGGCGTAGGGGTCGGCGGAGACGACCGACTGAGGAGATGCGTTCACACGTCCGAGGATAGACGGGAAATGGCTACGCGCGTAGAAAATCCTGGCGCGACGTGCCGGATCGTTACCCGGATGGCGTGAAAGTACAGCTCGCAGGCCCCTTTCCGCCCGTCCGCACGGGAGCAACCTACAGCCGCTTGGCGCTCCGCAGCCCCTTGGCGTACATGCCGTTGTCGTCCAGTCGCGCGGTGCCGCCCTTGTCGCCGAAGGTCGGGCCGTTGGCCTCCTCGCGGCTGGAGACGTAGCGGGGGTGGCCGTCGGTGTCCAGGCCGAGGTAGATGCCGGTGTGGTCGAGCCGGGCCCCGGTGCGCGCGTCGATCTCGAAGAAGACCAGGTCGCCGGGTTGCAGCGGGTCGATCGAGGCGGGCCGCAGGGTGGTGTCAGAGCCGGGCGCGGTGGTCAGCGGCAGCACCGGCACGCCGGGCGCGAGCCGGGCCAGGCCGTTGGCGGTGCGCTGGAGGCCGTTGCCGGCGACGTCCTTGCTGAGCAGCGGGTAGCCGGAGCGGTAGCCGTAGACCATCCGGACGAAGCCGGAGCAGTCGAAGGCGCCGTAGCGGGTCTTGTCGGGCTGCTTGGTGACCTTGTCGGCGAAGGTGTACGCGGTGCCGAGGTAGTCGAGGAAGTCGGTCTGCTCCAGCCGCAGGTCGTTGCCGGCCGAGCCGTTCGGGTTGAGCGGGCCGAACGAGGCGTCGCCCTTGATCCGTACGCCCTTGGCGTCCTTGCCCTCCGGCGCGCCCGCCAGGTACTGGGTGGCGATCGCCAGCACGTCGTCCGCCGTGGAGCCCAGCGACTGCTGGAACCAGGTGCGGAACCAGCCGTCGTTCTCCGCGCCGGCCTTCCAGGCCTGCGGCATCAGCCGGACCCAGCTGTCGCTGACCAGGGTGGCCGAGGTGGTGCCCGGTTCGGTGAAGGTGCGGCTCGGTCCGGCCAGGACGGCGGTGCGGGCGCCGTCGGTCAGGGTGGCGACCACGCCGCCGCGGGAGTCCCGGACCACCGTGCGGTCCGGCCCGGCCAGCCGCTCGTACCGGTAGCCGGCGCCGGCCTGGGCGGTGCCCTGGGCGGCGGCCGGGCTCGGCGTGACGGTGGCGGCGATCAGCGGCGCGGTGCCGCCGGCCGCGGCGGGCTGCCCGTCACGGTCCCGCAACTGGACGGTGAGGTACCCGCTGGCGGCCAGCAGGGTGACGGCGAGACCGCCGCTGAGCAGGGACTTCCGGGTGACTGGCATGGGCGCTTCCTGGAGGGGGCGGGACGGGGCCGGTCCGGTGGGCACCAGGGGCGGCCCACCGGTCGGTCCTACGTGCCGGGGAGGGCGCCGAGCAGCACGCCGGCGGTGAGGACGACGTAGTTGGCGAGCGTCACCGTGCTGGTGGCCATCAGGGTGGCGGCCCGCGGCTGGCGGACCAGCTGGTAGGCGATCAGGCCGGGGACGATGAAGCCGAGCGTCTGGTTGGCGTACAGGGTGGGCAGCTCGCGCTGGAGGACCAGCATCACGGTGGCCTGGAGCAGCACGCCGATCAGCACCACGGCGGCGAACAGCCGCTTGCCGTACAGGATCACCAGCTTCTGGACGACCCGGGTGGCGAGGTAGGTCAGCACCGTCACGCCGATCACGATGGCCACCCGCTGGAGGTCCTCGACCAGGGTGAGGGCCAGCCAGCCGGGGGTGATCATGCCGCCGGGGGAGAGGTTGGTGGTCAGGTAGCAGACGAGCGAGAAGACCAGGCCGAGCGCGATGCCGATGGCGGCGATCTCGGGGGTGAGCTCGGTGGGGATCACTGCTGGTCTCCGTACGGGAAGGGGCGCTGCGGGCGGGCGGGGGCCGGGTCGAACCAGGAGTCGGGCAGCGGCTCCGGGACGTACACGGGCTGGGCGGTGGCCGGACCGTCGTACGCGGGTCCGGGGTGGGCGGGCCGGGCGTACGCGGGTTCCGTGTAGTACGCCGGCCCGGGCTCGTCGTACGGGCGGTACCCCGTGTCCGGCCGGTACCCGGTCACCACGTCCGGCTCCTCGTACGGATCCCCGTGCGGCTCCTCGTACGGCGCCTCGTACGGATCCGCGTCCGGCTCGTCGTCGGGGGCCAGCCGGGCGAGCTCGTCCAGGAACAGCTCGCCCTGGCCGTGGATGTTGCCGATCGCGACCAGCGAGGAGTCCGGCCCGAGGCCGGCCAGCAGCTCCGCGGTGAGCGCCGCCGGGTCGCGCTTGTCGCCGCCGAGGTCGACCACCCGCCCCGACCAGCCCGCCGGGATGCCGTCCCGGGCGCTCTTGGTGGGGTGGCCGATCAGGAAGACGGTGTCCGGGTCGAGGTCCGGCACGATCTGGCCCATCTGGCCGTTGCGCTCGACGCGGTCCGGGCGGCAGTTGATCACCACGTTCAGCGGGCGGTTGATCGCGCCGAGGCCCTCCAGCTGGCGGACGTTCATCAGGGTGGACTCGGGATCGTTGGCCGCGAACACGTTGGCGAACCGCAGCCGCTTGCCGTCCTCGGTGCGGTAGCGCTCGACCGAGAGGACGCCCGGGTCCGGCGGCGCCTGCCACATGCCCTGGAGCGCCGTCTGCCGTTCCACGCCGAGGAGCTCGGCGACGGCGAGGGCGATGGCCACGTTCTCCTTGAAGGTGAACCAGCTGAAGCCGCGCAGCTCCTCGTCGGTCACCGACTCCGGGTCGACGACGATCAGCTCGCAGTTCCGCCGGGCCGCCTCCTCGCGCAGGATGTGCGCGCGCTCCTGCTCGGCGGTGACGCAGACGCCGCCGACCGGCATCGAGCGGGAGAGCGAGCGGGCGACGTCGTCCAGGGTCGGGCCCATCTCGGCGAGGTGGTCCTCACGGACGTTGCAGAGCACGCCGATGGTGGAGCGGATCAGCTTGGTCTGGTTGACCTCCTGGAGCGCCGGCATCACCGCCATGCACTCGATCACCAGGGCGTCCGGGCGGTAGGTCGCGGCGCGGCGGACGATGCCGATCTGCTCCACCACGTTGGCGATGCCGAACTTGCGGTAGACCGGCTCCTCCGTCGCGTCGGGGTGGATGAACCGGGCCGCGGTACCGGTGGTCTTGGCGACGGTGACCAGGTCGCCGCCGCGCAGCGCGCCGGCGCAGAGCCGGGTGATCGAGCTCTTGCCGCGGATGCCGTTGACCAGCACCCGGGTGGGGATCTGCTCCAGCGCCGCGAAGTGCCGGCGCTGCTCGACGATGCCCGCCACCAGCAGGACGGCGCAGCACACCAGCAGCACGAGGTAGAGGAAGAGCACGTCGGAGGTCCTCTCAGCGGGCGGTGGTGGAGGCGGCGGTGGTGGACGCGGGGGCGGTGGGCGCGCCGCGGCCGGGCGGGGCCTTGGCGGCGGACCCGAGGTCCTGGCGGATCAGCTCCAGGCTGCGGGCGACGGCGCCGACCTCGTCGTGGTGGACGGGGTAGAGCACGGTGCGGCGGTCCCCGGCGGCCAGCGCCTCGGCGCTCGCGGCGAGGCGGCGCAGCGGCAGGCCGACGGCGATGAAGAGCCAGCCGAGGCAGAGCGTGGCGGCGGCCAGGCCGAGCATGCCGGCCAGCACGGCGCGCCGGTCGGCCCGGTTCTGGTCGAGGTGGAGCCAGGCCACCGGGTGGGCGGTGACCACGGACCAGCCGAGCTTGGCGACGGTGCCGTTGCCGCCGAGCTGGGCGGCGGAGACCAGGGAGGGGTCGCCGCCGGTCCGCACGACATCGGCGGCGGGGCCCTTCTTGGCGTCGTCCAGGACGGCCCGGGCACGGCCCTCGGGGAGGTCGCCGAACGAGCTGTAGCCCTCGTTGGCGGCGAGGACGCGCTGCCGGTCGTCGATCAGCCAGACCCGGCCGAGGCCCGGGCGGGTGAGCAGGGTGCTCAGGAAGTCGGTCTTGAACTCGCCGACCACCACCGGGCCCTTGGCCGCCTGGGCGTCGTCCCCCTCCGGCTCGGCGGGGGCGGCGGTGAGCGCCGCGCGGGCGGCGATCCGCGGCTCCTTGCCGGACGTGTTGAGCAGCAGGACGCCGCTCGGGCCGACCGCCTCCGGCCCGGTGCGGTGCGGGGTGTCGCCGGCCTGGGCGAGCAGCTCGCCGCCGGCGCCGAGGACGTAGAGCGAGCGGTAGCGGTCGTGCTCCGCGAGGGTGGCCCGGAGCAGGGTCGTGGCCTGGCCGACGGAGGCGCCGGCGAGCGCGGGGGCGAGCGAGCGCAGGTCGGCGTAGCCCTCGTTGAGCGCCTGGCGGACCCGGTCGGCGGCGGTGTCGGTGCGGTCCCGCTGGCCGGCCACCACCTGGGTCGGGACGCGGACCTCGGTGTCGGAACCGCCGAGCAGGAGCAGCGGGCCGGACCAGCCGAGGATGACGACGGCGCACAGGGCGAGCGGCAGCGCGATCCCGGGGCGGCGCTTCGCCGCCGGGGCCTCGGCCGGCGGGCGGGCCGGGTCGAGCAGCTGGAGCCGCAGCTCCTCCAGGGCGCGGTTGATCCGGCCGGCCTCGCCGCGCCTGGGCCCGCGGACCGGCTGGTCCAGCTCGCCGCGGGTGAGCCGGCGGGCGTCCAGGAAGAGCCGGAGCAGGGGGCGCTGGAGGGTGCGGATCAGGAAGAAGGCCAGCAGCAGGGCGACCACCAGCAGCGCGCCGGCGGCGGCCAGGCCGAGGGCCGGGTGGCGCAGGCTGCCGGGCTTGCCGTCGACCGTGCTGGTGGAGACGACGGTGAGGCCGAGCGGGGTGGCCGGGTCGTGCCCGCCGGGGGTGGCGACGACCGCGTAGCCGGCCACCCGGCGCACGCCCTTGTCGTCGGGGCTGCCGGCCAGGCTGCCGGAGGCGGTCTCGCCGGGCGCGGGGCGCTGCCGGGCGGCGCGCTCCCGGGCGGTGGCGACCAGCCGCTTGTCGGGCTCGGCGAGCGCGGCGCCGGTGGAGTCCAGGACGGCGCCGGTGGCGTCGAGGACCTGGATGGTCTGTTCCTTGCGGGTGGCGATGCCGGGCAGCCGCAGGTTGTCGGAGGCGACCAGCAGGGCCCGGCCGTCCGCCTTGGTGGTCACCAGGGCGAAGGTGAGCAGCCGGGTTCCGGCGGTGGAGGGCACCAGCAGCGGCGCGGGTGCGGTGTCGGTGACCTTGGCGAGGTCGAGGCCGGCCAGCGGGACGGTCTCGCCGCGGGCGGCGAGCAGCCGGCCGGTGTCGGGCCGGACGATCACCGTGCCGCGCCACTTCTGGTACGCCTGGCCGAGCGCGGTCAGCACGGCCGCGGGCTCGGCGGGGGCGCCGTCGTAGCGGGCGGCGGCGCGGCGCAGGTCGGTGGCGCTCTCGTGGAGTCCGGCGCGGAGCGAGCCGGCGGTGTCCTCGGCGGCGAACTGGTGGGACTCGCGGACGGCCTGCGGGGTGTCGTCCACCCGCAGGCCCCCGACGGCGAGCGCGGTGATCGCGGCGACGGCCAGCAGCAGGATCAGCAGCAGCGCGATCGGCGGTCGGATGCCCCCGAGCAGCGGCATGTCGGCCCGTCGGCGATAGCGGTGCTGCCGCGGCGGGTTGGTTGCCGTGCTCACGAGGGCCTCGTCATCGGTTCGGGGGCTGCGGCGTGTCCGCCGCCCCCCGGAGCCGCGCCGCGACCTGTGGTCAAGCCCTGGTCAAAACCTGAAAAGCGTACGAAGTGGTTCACGAAATGCTGTCACGTTTCAGTATCGAAACGGAGAATCTTTGGGTACGCCCTGTGTGGATCATGGAAAAAGAGGCGCGCACGGTAAGTTCTCGCCCTATGGAGACTCTGCCCGTGAAGAGAGCGGGTTCCCGCCGCGCGGTCGTGCTGCCGATGGCGGCGCTGCTGGTGCTGGCGGCGCTGGCCGTCGGGCTGACGGTCGCGGCCCGCGGTTCCGCGGGGCGGCCGGGAGCGGCGGCCACGGCGGGCCCGACCGGCCCGCTGCCGGTGGACCTGGCGGCCCGGGTGGACGCGTACACCGCCGGCTTCGCCGCGGGCACCCCGTACACGGTCCCGGACGCGGTGCAGCGCCGGGCCGTCGCGGACGGCGTGGTGGCGGCGCTCGACGGGCGGCCCGAGCAGGCCGGGCAGGCGCTCGCACCGGTGGGCTACCGGCTCAGCGAGTTCACCGAGGCGGGCAGCGGGCGCCGGGTGGCCGAGATCGCCGAGGACGGCCCGGCGGACCGGCGCGGCTGGGGCCGGGTCTACCTGGACCTCTCGGCGAAGGACTACTGGTCGGTGCAGGTGCCGCACCCCGTCTCCGACAGTCGCACCGAAATGCTCGGGGTGGACCTCTTCCGGGCCGCGCCCGGCGGGGTGCTGGTGCTCGCCGGGGCGCACCGCAGGGCGGGCGCGGACGGCTCGTCCGATCCGGCCCACCGCAGCGACACCGTGTTCGCCGCCGTGATCGAGGCGCTCACCGCGCGCGGGCTGCCCGGCATCCAGGTGCACGGCTTCGACGAGGGGAGCCTGCCCGGGCAGGACACGGTGGTCTCCAGCGGCGCGGGCCAGGCCGGTCCGGCCGCCGAGCTGACCGCGGCCGGGCTCGGGCGGGCCGGGTTCGCGGTCTGCCGGGCGTGGCAGGAGAAGTGCGGGCAGCTGGAGGGCACCACCAACGTCGAGGGCCGCTTCGCGGCGGGCCTCGCGGTGCCGTGGCTGCACGTCGAGCTGGCCAACGCGCTGCGCACCGAGCCGGCCCGGCGGGCCGCGGTGGCGGCGGCCCTGGCCGCCACCGCCGTCTCCTGGCACGGCCCGGCTACGCCCTGACGCGCCTCAGCAGGGGCGGCGGCGCAGGTCCAGGACGTAGTCGTGCGGCGCGCCGGCGCTCTCCGCGGCGTCCGCGATCAGCCCGAGGTAGCGGGCGGCCGGCAGGCCGCCCTCGTAGTCGTTGAGCACGTACGTCCAGACCGGGATGTCGCCGTCCAGGGTGTGCGCGCGCAGCTTGATCTTGCGGTAGATGCCGAGCTGGACGCCCTCCCAGCGGTCGAGGCCCTCCTCGTCCATCGGCGCGACGTCGTACAGCGAGACGAAGACCTGGTCCTTCTCGTCCTCGACCACCGTCGCCAGCGAGCCCTCCCAGCCGAGCTGTTCGCCGCCGAAGGTGAGTCGCCAGCCGTCCAGCCACCCGCTGCCGCGCAGGGGGGAGTGCGGCGCGCGGCGGGTCATCTGCCGGGCATCGAGGTTGGTGGCATACGCGGCGTAAAGGGGCATGGGGGGAAGCCTACGTTCACGGGGCGATTGCACAGAAGCCCCGACCCCGGCGTGGCAGCGCTCCCGGCGTACGGGACAATGGTGAGCGTGACTCGGATCGTGATCATCGGTGGCGGACCCGGCGGCTACGAGGCGGCGCTCGTCGCCGCTCAGCTCGGCGCGGAGGTGACCGTCGTCGACCGCGACGGTCTGGGCGGATCGGCGGTGCTCACGGACTGCGTGCCGTCGAAGACCCTGATCGCGACCGCGGAGGTGATGACGACCTTCGACAGCTCGTACGAGGAGCTGGGCATCATCGTCGCCGACGACACCCCGCCGCTGGAGCAGCAGGCCAGGGTGGTCGGCGTGGACCTGGGCAAGGTCAACCGACGGGTGAAGCGACTCGCCATCGCGCAGTCGCACGACATCACCCAGTCGGTGACCCGTGCCGGCGTGACGGTGCTGCGCGGCCGGGGCCGGCTCGGCGCCGGCGGGCAGGCCGTGGACGGCTCCCGCGAGGTGCTGGTGGACGCGCCCGACGGCAGCGTCCAGTCGCTGCGCGCCGACGCGGTGCTGATCGCCACCGGGGCCCACCCGCGCGAGCTGCCGGACGCCCAGCCGGACGGCGAGCGGATCCTGACCTGGACCCAGGTGTACGACCTGGACGAGCTGCCGCGCGAGCTGATCGTGGTCGGCTCCGGCGTCACCGGCGCCGAGTTCGCCGGCGCCTACCAGGCGATCGGCTCCAAGGTCACCCTGGTCTCCAGCCGTGACCGGGTGCTGCCGGGCGAGGACCCGGACGCCGCCGAGGTGCTGGAGGAGGTCTTCCGCCGCCGCGGCATGAACGTGATGAGCCGCTCCCGCGCCGAGGGCGCCAAGCGCGTGGGCGACCACGTCGAGGTGACTCTCTCCGACGGCACGGTGATCAAGGGCACGCACTGCCTGATGGCGGTCGGCTCGATCCCGAACACCGCGGACATGGGCCTGGAGGAGGCCGGGGTCAAGCTCAACGACTGGGGCCAGATCCAGGTCGACCGGGTCTCCCGCACCAGTGCCCCCGGCGTGTACGCGGCCGGCGACTGCACCGGCGTCTTCATGCTCGCCTCGGTGGCGGCCATGCAGGGCCGGATCGCGATGTACCACGCGCTCGGCGACGCGGTGCAGCCGCTGAACCTGAAGACCGTGGCCTCCAACGTCTTCACCGACCCGGAGATCGCGACCGTCGGCTACACCGCCGCCGACGTGAAGTGCGGCAAGATGGACGCGGTCGAGGTCAAGCTTCCGCTGCGCGGCAACCCGCGGGCCAAGATGCAGGGCATCCGGGACGGCTTCGTGAAGCTGTTCTGCCGCCCGGGCACCGGCATCGTGGTCGGCGGTGTGGTGGTCGCCCCGCGCGCCAGCGAACTGATCCACCCGATCTCGCTCGCGGTGGACGCCAATCTGACGGTCGAACAGGTGGCCAGCGCCTTCACCGTCTACCCGTCGGTCTCCGGCTCGACCGCCGAGGCCGCCCGCCAGCTCCACATCAGGAAGCGGGCCGAGGGCGAAAACTGAGCACCCGACGCGAAGTTGAGGGCGGCTGCCGGCAGGTGGCCGCCCTTCGCGCGTGCAGGGGTTTCACCCGGACGGCGGGCGCAGTTCCGGTTTGCTGACGGCGCGTATTGTACGGTCACGCGCCGCTCGTGCGTGAGCAATTCCGGCTACCAGCTGCAAACGCCTGAAAGCAGACGGTCACGCAGGTTACCGTCGGTTCTGTGTTTGCAGCAGAACGTCGCCAGTTGATCCTCGAAATGGTGCGCGCCAACGGAGCCGTGTCGCTCCGTGAACTGGCCCGCGTCGTCCAGACCTCCGAAGTGACCGTGCGCCGAGACGTACGGGCACTGGAGGCAGAAGGGCTCCTCGACCGCCGGCACGGCGGCGCGGTGCTCCCCGGCGGCTTCAGCCGCGAACCCGGCTACCCGCAGAAGACCCACCTCTCCGCGGCCGAGAAGAGCGCCATCGCCGATCTCGCCGCGGGCCTGGTGGAGGAGGGTGACGCCGTGGTGGTCGGCGCCGGTACCACCACCCAGGAGCTGGCCCGCAGACTGGCCCGGGTGCCCGGGCTGACGGTGGTCACCAACTCCTTGCTGGTCGCCCAGGCGCTGGCGCACGCCAACCGGGTGGAGGTGGTGATGACCGGCGGGACCCTGCGGGGCTCCAACTACGCCCTGGTGGGCAGCGGGGCGGAGCAGTCGCTGCACGGGCTGCGGGTCTCCAAGGCGTTCATCTCCGGCAGCGGGCTGACGGCCGAACGCGGCCTGTCGACCACGAACATGCTCTCCGCGAGCGTGGACCGGGCTCTGGTGCAGTCGGCCGCCGAGGTCATCGTCCTCGCCGACCACACCAAGCTCGGCGCGGACACCATGTTCCAGACCGTGCCGACCGAGACCATCACCCGGCTGGTCACGGACGAGCAGGCCACCTCCGAGGACGGCACCGCGCGCGAGCTGGACGCGCTCGCCGACTGCGGCGTGCAGATCGACCTCGCGCCGCTCGGCGCCGCCCCCGCCGGGGACGCCCCGGTGCACGGCACCGGCAGCGGGCCGGTCCACCAGACCCAGCCCGGCCCGATGGCCCGCCGGGCCGCCCCGCCGCCCGGGGGCGCGCCGCTGCCCGGCCAGCGCCGCCCGGGCGCGCACGGCGGCCCCGCGGGCCCCGGCGGCCCGCTGCCGGCCCGGCTCGCCGAGCTGGGCGCCATCCCGCGCGTGCGGTAGCCGGCCCGCCGCGGCGGCCCCGGGCCGGAAACGGAACCGGTCCGCACACCCCGTGGGTGTACGGACCGGTCCGGTGGGCGGACTGCGTCAGTCCTTGATCTCGCAGAGTGCGGCGCCGCTGGAGACGCTGGCGCCGACCTCGGCCTTGAGGCCGACGATGGTGCCGGCCTTGTGGGCGTTGAGGGGCTGTTCCATCTTCATGGCCTCCAGGACGACGATCAGCTCGCCCTCGGCGACGACCTGGCCCTCCTCGACGGCGACCTTGACGATGGTGCCCTGCATCGGCGAGGCGAGGGTGTCGCCGCTGACCGCGGAGCCGGCCTTCTTGGTGCCGACGCGGCGCTTGGCCTTGGCCGCGCCGCCCGTGCCGGCCGCCGG
>NZ_JBHJUK010000040.1:0-62715 GCF_042266225.1 Kitasatospora sp. NPDC056181 | reverse complement strand
GTCCCCCGCCGTCGGCGGTCCCGGCAGACTCAGTGGGCGGAGGGCGAGGGGGCGGCCGACGGGGAGTGGGTGGCGGTCGCGGTCGCGGAGGCCGAGGGGGTGCCGGTCGGGACGGGGCAGCCGGGGGCGGTGGCCGTCGCCGTCGCGGACGGGGACGCCGTCGCGCTCGGGGTGGCCGTCGCGGACGAGGTGGCCGTCGCGGACGCGGACGGGGAGGCCGTGGGCGTGGCCGCACCGGTGGCGGTGGGGGTCGGGCAGGCCGTCGGCGTCGCGGTCGGGGTGCCGGTCGGGGTGGCGCTCGGGCTGGTGCTCGGGGTCCCGGTCGGGGTCCCGGTGGGCGTGGACGTCGGCTTCGCGGTGGGCGTGGCGCTCGGGCTCGTCGTCGGAGTCGGGGTGGCCGACGGGGACGGCTGTGAGGTGGGCGTCGGCGTCGCGGACGGCGAGGCCGGGGAGGTGGCCGAGGGGGACGGCGCGGGCGCCGTGGTCGGGGTGGCCGCCGCGGAGGAGGCGGGTGCCGTGGGAGCGGTCACCGCGCCCGCCGGCGCCGGACGGTCCGGGGTGGTGGTCGCGGTACCGGTCCCGAAGTGCGCCATCCAGTTCTTGACGGTCCGCAGGTACTCGCCCGAGTTGTTGTAGCCGAGGACGGCCCGGTCGAGCTGCGCCGGGTCGGCGAGGTCGCGCCCGCCCGCGCAGAGGTAGCGGCCGGCGGCCTCGGCGGCGTCGAAGATGTTGTTCGGGTCGGCCTGGCCGTCGCCGTTGGCGTCGACGCCCCAGGAGGCCCAGGTGGAGGGGATGAACTGCATCGGGCCGACGGCCCGGTCCCAGACGCGGTCACCGTCGTGGCGGCCGCCGTCGGTGTCGGGGATCGCCGCGAAACCCTTGCCGTCGAGCACCGGGCCGAGGATCGGCCGGTAGGTCGTCCCGGCGGCGTCCACGGCGCCGCGGCCGGCCTGGCCGGACTCGACCTCGCCGATCGCGGCCAGCAGCTGCCACGGCAGGTGGCAGCCGGGCGAGCGCTGGGCCAGGGCGGTCTCGGCCTTGCGGTAGGCGGCGAAGACGGTCTCCGGCAGGGCGGGCCCGGTGCGGAACGGGCCGGCCGAAGGGTCCCCGGGCAGGGAGGTGGGCGGCTGCGGCAGCGGGGTGGCGGCCCCGCCGTCGACGGGGACGCCGGGCCTGTTGGCCAGGGTCGGCTGCGCGGTGCCGGGGAACGTGGTCCCGGGCAGGGAGACGGTGACGGAGACGGGGGTGAGCGGGTCGGTGACGGGCGTCGCCGAGTCGGCCGCCGCGACGGGCAGCAGCCCGAGGCCGGTCACCTGGGAACCGGTGAGTGCCGCCAGCGCGGTGAACGCCGCCGCCGTCCCGGTGACGCGCTTGCCCAGTCGCAGCCGACGCCCCGTCCGAGCCGTTCCGCCGTCTCCGGCGTTGCCGATCCCTGCCCTCATACCGTGCCCCTCCCCTGACCGTGCGGACCCTCGGGGAACGGACGGGCTGTCACCATCGTGCCTGCCCGTGCATGACAGTTCGCGTCCCCCGAATGATTAGTATCACGACCACCTGACGCGACCCGGGTGAGCGGTGGGCGTCCTGGGCGCCACCGTTGGATGAACGCGCAGGTGGTGAGGGGGCCTGGCGGCGGGTGGGCCTGACGGCGGGTGGGCCTGACGGCGGGTGGGCCTGACGGCGGGTGGGGTCGGACTGCCCGGGCCCGTGGAATCCGCCGGGAACCCGCGCGTGCACGTTCTCACCGTCAGAGCTCGATCAGCATCCCGTCCTCGGCGACGGCCGCGCCGGCCGCCGTCAGCGCCCGGGTGAGGGCCTCGGTGCCGGGGGAGCCGGGGTGGGCCAGCGGGTTGGTGTTGTTGAGGTGGGTGTAGAGGTAGCGCGGGCCGGGGTGGCGGGCCAGGTGGGGGAGCGAGTCCAGGACGGCCAGGTGGCCCATGCCGCGGGAGGAGCGTGCCCCGCCGGTGTGCCCGGCGAGTTCGTCGTCGGTGCTGAAGGTGCCGTCCAGGACGACCACGTCCGCGCCGGCCACCGCCCGGTCCATCGCGGGTGTCCACTCGGCGAGCCCGGGTGCGTACACGGCGCTCGCCCGGCCGTCGGCGTCGGTGAACCGGTAGCCGGTGACCCAGTCCGGCCGGCCCTCCCAGCCCTCGCCCGGCAGGTCGGCCGCGTAGCGGGGCCGCTTGCCGCCGAGCGCCAGCGGCTCGGCACGCAGCCCGCCGGCCAGCTCCACGGTGCGGCCCGGGGTGAGGGTCTGCCAGCCGGCCTTGGTGTACGGCGCGAGCAGCGGGCCGGCCGGGAAGGCCGAGTGGAGGGCGTAGCGGACCGGGAGGGTGGCGTGCACGGTCAGCTCGGCGGCCTCCCGCAGGGTCAGCAGCCCCAGTGTGTGGTCGAGTTCGCCGCTGGTGAGCAGGACGCCGCGCAGCGGGGTGTCGCGGGTGCCGGGGGAGGGGGCGAGTTCGGGAGCGGCGAGGAGCTGGCCGCGCAGGTCGGGCGAGGCGTTGACGAGGTACCAGGCGGCGCCGTCCGCGCTGACCGCCAGGCAGTCCTGGCTGCGGGCGGCGCCGGTGCGGCGGGCGGTGGTGCAGCCGGCGCAGCCGCAGTTCCACTGGGGCAGCCCGCCGCCGGCGGCGGTGCCGAGGATCCGGATCTTCAGCGCATTCTCCGGGGGACGGGGGCCGGGGTGCCGGCGGGGGCGGGTTCGGCGACCAGGTGGTGGTGCGGGGAGAGGTGACAGGCCGGGTCGGTGGCGCCCGGGTCGCCGGTGAACTGGAAGGCCTGGCAGCGGCAGCCGCCGTGGTCCACCTCGCGCAGTGCGCAGCTGCGGCACGGCTCCGGCATCCAGTCGGTGCCGCGGTAGCGGTTGAACGCGGGCGAGTCGTGCCAGATCGCGGCCAGGCCGTCGGTCACGGCGCTCGGCACCGGCAGGCCGGGCAGCTGGGCGGCGGCCAGGCAGGGCAGCACGTCGCCGTCGGGGGCCACCACCAGCTGGCGCCGGCCCCAGCCGTCCATGCAGGGCTTCGCGGTGCCGCCGTGGTGGTCGGCGGCGACGTGCACGATCTCGATGCGCTCGCCGTGACGCTCCCGGGCGGCGGCCACGTCCCGTTCCGCCTGGTGGACCTGTTCCCCGGTCGGGGCGAGGTGGGCGCGGTTGCGCCAGGCCCAGCCGTAGAACTGGGTGTGTGCGAGCTCGACCCGGTCGGCGCCCAGCTCCACCGCGAGGTCGGCGATGGCGCCGATCCTGGTCACGTTGCCGCGGTGCAGCACGGCGTTGACGGTGAGCGGCAGGCCGGCGCCGGCCAGCAGCGCGGCCGCGGCGAGCTTGCGCCGGTGGGCGGCGAGGCCGGCCACGGCGTCCGCGCGGTGCAGGTCGGCGTCCTGCACGGAGAGCTGGACGTGGTCCAGGCCCGCGTCGGCGAGCTCCGCGGTGCGCTCGGCGTCCAGCGGAAGGCCGCTGGTGATGAGGTTGGTGTAGAGGCCCAAGCGGTGGGCGTGGCCGATGATCCCGGCCAGGTCGCGGCGGAGCAGCGGTTCGCCGCCGGTGAGGTGGACCTGGAGCACACCCAGGCCGCGCGCCTGGTCGAGCAGGCGCAGCCACTGCTCTGTCTCCAACTCGTCGCGTTGGCGGGTGAGTTCGATCGGATTGGCGCAGTAGGTGCACTGCAGCGGGCAGCGGTGGGTGAGTTCGGCGACCAGTCCGAGCGGCGCGGGCGGGCGGGCCGGGGCACCGGGCAGGCCGGCGGCCTGCCGCGGCTCGGCCGGAGCACCGGTGCCGTCCAGGGCGAGCAGCCGCCGCCCGGCCAGCTCGGCGAGCAGTGCGCGGACCTGGTCCCCGTCCACCCCGTCGTACTCGGTGGCGAGTTCGGCGGTGATGCCGTCCGGGCCGCGCCGGCCGTCGCAGTGGCGCAGCACCGCGGCGGCGGTCTCGTTGAGCAGCAGCACGCCCTCGGGGTAGAGCAGCGCGCCCCGCCCGCGGACCGGGTCGTGCACCATCCGGACGCCGCGCCGCAGTCCGGGTACCTGGTCGGTCCGGGCGGGGGCGGTCACCGGTCGGCGCCGTAGTCGACGGCGTCCAGCATGGCGCGCAGGACGTCGCACTTGAACGCCAGCGCGTCCAGCGCGGCCTGTTGCTGGGTGGCGGTGACGCAGTGGTCCAGGACCAGTTCGAGCGTGCGGGCGCTGTCCTTGCGGGCGGTGGGGATGCGGTGCTCGAAGTAGGCGTACCCGGCCGGGTCGATCCAGTCGTAGTGGGTGCGCCAGGCGGTGACCCGCTGGGCCATGTGGTCGGGCGAGAACATCTCGGTGAGCGCCGCCGCCACGCCGTCGGTCCACGGCCTGGTCTGGCAGAAGTGCAGGTAGCCGTCGACGGCGAAGCGCACCCCGCGGGCGACGTGCCGCTCGTCGGTGACCTCGGCGCGGTCCAGGCCGACGGCCTCGGCGAGCACCAGCCAGTCGGCCAGACCGCCCTCGTCGCCGCTGGGCCCGTCCTGGTAGGCGAGGCGCTCCACCCAGGAGCGACGGACGTCCGGCAGCGGGCAGTTGGCGATGATGGCGGCGTTCTTGCGGGTCAGGCAGAGCTGGTAGTACCAGCGGTTGGCGACCCAACGCCGCAACTCCGGCGGCGTGCAGCCACCGGAGTGCAGGCGCAGGTGGAACGGGTGGGTGTCCCAGTACCGTCCGCGCAGGTCGTACAGCCTAGCCGCGAACCGTTCGCGGGTCAGGGGCTGGGTCACCGAGTGGTCCGCGCGGCGTAGGCGGTGACCTCGGCGCCGGTGCGGTGGCACTCCACCGAGGGGGTGGTCCAGGCTGGCTTCGCCGCGGTGGCGGCGCCGGCCGGGCGCTCGGCCGGCACGGCGGGGGCGGGGCGGGGTGTGGTGGTGCAGTTCACGGGGTTCTCCCTCGGGACGAGGTCGGGTCGGGGGCGGGGGCATCGGGCCCCGTGGGTCAGGACGCTACGAGCCGCCGGGCCCGGCCGCCGTTCCAACCCGCGCGATCCGCGGACAAACGCGCTCGAACGGGTGACGGGCGGGCCGGGCCGCGGTCACGCGGTGGACGCGGGTGGACGTGGTGGACGCGGGTGGGCGCCGCCGTGGTGCCGTTGGAGCGCGACTGTCCGCGGACGGGTCGGGCGTACGGGCGGGTCGGCGCACGGGCGGGCCGGCCGTACGCGGGCGGTCGGCCTCAGGCCCGGCCGAAGGAGATCAGGTGCCCGTCCTTGGTGCCGACGAACACCCGCCCGCCGTCCGTCGCCGGGACGGAGAACCTGGTCACCGTGCCGAGGGCGAAGCTGCGGCGCATCTTGAGCGTGCCGTTGACCGGAACCGGGTCGTAGACGCGCAGTTCGCCGTTCTGGCCGCCCGGCCCGGTACCGGAGTAGATCAGCCAGACCAGCGCCGACCCGCCGGCCGTGCCGTTGGAGGTCACCACCGGTGAGCCGGACGCGTAGCCGAAGCCCTCGGCGCTCGTCCCGGCGCTGGTCAGCTGTGGATCGCCGGAGCCGTTCACCGCGTACTTGAGCGCGCGCAGCGAACCGTAGTTCTCGATCACGTAGACGTAGCCGCCGTCGCCGCCCCAGACGCCCGGGTGGCCCCAGACGCCCTTGTACGGGCCGGTCATGCCCACCACGGCGTCGGTTCCGTTCGGGCCCTGGGCCGTGCCGCCCAGGTTGTCGCGGTCCAGCAGGAAGATCTGCCCGTCCTTGCCGACCTGCACCAGCAGGTGCGGGTGCGAGGTGGTGCCGAAGCCGGCCGGGAGTGCGGCCGGGCCGCCGGAGCCTAGGTCGAGGTCGTTGTGGTCGAGGTCCCGGTTGTTGGCCGGGCTGAAGAAGTCCTTCGGGGCGAGGCTGCCGTCACTGTTGACGCCCAGGCGCACCACCGAGTCCGCGAAGTGGCCCCCCGGCTTGTTCCCCGGGCCCTTGGCCGGCGAGGAGCCGGTGCCCGCGCCGTTGCCGGTGGCCAGGATGATCCGTCCGGCGCCGTCCGAGACCAGGCCGCCGCCGCTCATCCAGACGCCGCCGTTCTGCGAGTTCGAGCCGGACCCCGTGGACCAGAGCGTCAGCTTGCGGCTCGTGGTGTTGACGCCGCCGACGTGGCCCACGTACGTGCCGACCCCGCAGTCCGAGGCGAAGCCGAAGTACACCGCGCCGTCCAGCAGCAGCAGTCCGGCGCGCTGGGCGGACGTGGCCGCGTTGAACGGGACGCCCGGGCTGTTCACCGGATCGCCCTGGACCGGTACCGGCCAGCCGCTGCGCTCGGCGCCCGAGGCGACGTCCAGGGCGTGCACGGAGAAGTGCGCGCCGCCCTCGTTGGACTTCGTGACCAGGTAGACCGTGCCGGTCGCTTTGTCGTACACGGGCGTCGAGGTGATCCCGGTCCCCGGGGAGAGGCAGGCCGTGGACGACGCCACGGGGGTGCCGAGCGCGCGCTGCCAGAGGACCTTGCCGTCGGCCGCGCCGACGCCGTACACGTGGTTGGTCTCGGTGGCGACCACCACCGTCGAACCGGCCACCAGCGGCTGCGCGTACACCGCGCCGTCCACGGCCGTGGACCAGCGCCGGCCGAAGTCCGAGGCCGAGACCTGTGCGGGGCTCAGGCCCGGCTCGGCCGAGTCCCAGGCGTAGCGCATGCTGGTGCCCGAGATGGTCGGATTGTCGGCCCGCGCAGGTATCGCGGTGGCCAGCGCCCCGGCCGCGGCGGCGGGGGCGAGCAGGGCGAGACCGGAGAGCAGGGAGGCCGCTCGGCGCAGGCCCTTCGTGGGCCGGGGCTGCGGGGGCCGGAGCTGCGGGGCCCGGGGCTCCGTGCGCAGCGGCCTCGTGGGCCGGGACGGGGACGGGTGGAATCGGCTCATACGATCCGCCTTGGCTGTCGGGGGAGTACGGGGTACGGCGCCGTGGCGTCATTCTGTGAACGCCCGCGCCGCACCCGCATCCGCCCGCAGCCCCCGCCCGGCCCCGTTCACGCCCCGGAGGGAACGGGCTGCGCCGCCCGGCGTCCCCGGACGGCCTTCGAACGGCCCGGGCCACCAGGGCCGCGGCGCCGTTCGAAGGCCGGTCCGTCCGGTCGGCCGGCGTGGTCGGTCCGGCCGACCGGCCCGCCGTTGCGGACGGGTTGCTCCGGTGGCCCGCTCGTCCGCCCGCTCAGCCCGCGAGCGCCTTGGCGAGCACCACGGCCAGCCCGGTCTCGGCCAACGCCTCCGCCGGGGCGTTGACGTTGTCGCCCGGCCCGCGGTCCTTGACCACCTCGACGGAGTAGGTGCGGCCGTCGGCGACGAAGTACACCTCGGGGTGGGTGCCGTCCTTGCGTTGCGTCAGTACCGCCTCCTGCCCCGCCCCCGGCACCGGGGTGATCTGGATGTCCGGGTTCGCCTTGACGGTGGCGAGGACGGTCGGCTTCACCTCGCGGATCGACGCGTACGACTGGCGGGAGCCCCAGGTGCAGCCCCAGACCGGGCTGCCGTCGCTCGCCGGGTCGGGGTGGGTGCCGGCGAACGGGCCGCCGGTGCCGACGGCGGCGATCACCTGGGGGGAGTTGAGCAGCGTGCAGGCGTCCGTGGGGCGCTTGGCGGCGGCGCCCGTCGGCGCCGCGGTGGTGGCCGGCGCGGCCGGGGTGGACGCGGCGGAGGTGGGCACCGGGGCCGCAGTGGTGGGTGCGGCGGCCGGGGTGGACGCCGCACTGCCGGTGGAGGGCGCGGCCGCGGCCGACCCGCTTCCGCCGCCGGACGAGCACCCGGCCAGCGCGGCGCCCGCGAGCGCCAGCGCCGGCAGCCAGAGGTGCCGACGACCGTACTGGGGCGGTGACTTGAGCTGCATGGGTTCCCCCTCGGGCGGCGTCCGCCCCGGCGGCGGACTGCCTAGGGGAGGATCCTAGTGTCCGGCCTCGGTCGGTATTTCCGTTTCCTGCAACGGGAGTTGTACGACTCCGTCACGGCGGGCGCCCGGCGGCGGACGTGAACCGGGCGCGACCGGGAGCCGAACGGGCGGTCCGGGGCACAGCGGTGGCGGGTGCAGGCGCGGTCGGGCTCCGGGCGGCGCCCGCCCGCGAGCAGCCTGACCTGGCCCGATGCGCCGGCCGTTCCATACCAGGGCGCGCCCGAAGGCGTCCTCTTCTACACCATCCGCTCCACGGACGGGTGATGTTCCAGTGAAAGTGGTCATGCCAGGAACGGCGGCCCGGCATCCTTGGGCCCGTGACCAGGCGCACCCTGTGACCAGGCGGACCCTTTTCAGGCGGACCCCGATCCAGGTGGATCCCGTGACCAGGCGGACGGAGGCCCAGACAGTGAGCACGAACCTGCCGGAGACCGTGGCGGAGGGTCCGGCCCTCCTGCCGGCGCCGCCCCGGGTGGTCGAGGACCTCGCCCGCGACCTCACCCACGCCGCGGCCGCGGTCCGGGCGGTCTCGCGGGCCGGCCGCAGCGGCGGCGACATCGCGGTCGCCGCCTACACCGCCGTGGTCTGCACCGGCCGTTCGGCGGCCCGGACGCTGGAGGAGGCCGCCGCCTGGTGCCGGCAGGCGCCCGACGCCGAGGTGCACTCGCTGGCCTGGGCCCGCGTCCCCGGCCACCGCGACGACGTCTTCGAGTACCGCGTCACCCTGGCCGTCAGTTTCCCCGACCACGAGACCGGCGAGCACACCGGCGATACCCACCACGCACCTCGCTGACGCCGAGTTAGGATGCCCTTCATGGATTCTGGGGGCACGAACGAAACGGCGGAAACGGCTTCGGGGGAGCGCGAGCTGTCCACCGGGGCCATGGTGGCGGGCACCGTGCTGGCGGCGGTGGGGGCGGCTGCGGTGATGCTGGCCGTCTTCCACTGGCTGGGCTGGACCCTCCCCGGTCTCGGCTGGCTGCTCGCCAAGGGCGCCGTCAAGCTCTGCGCGGGCGGCGCCGTCGGCCTGGTCGCCGCCGTGGCCTGGCTCCGCCAACAACGCTCCGGGCGCAGCTAGTCCGCTGGACGAACAGCTCGGGTGGCGGTGCTCCCGAGGTGAGGGCGCCCGAGGTGAGGGTGGCCCGGGGCGAGGTGGTGGGCCCCGGGCCCATGGGTGGCACGCAGGCTCAGGGGACGAGGACCAGCCGCCCGCGCAGGCCGCCCCGGTCGAGCCGCCGGTGCGCCTCGGCGGCCTGTTCCAGCGGGAGGGCGTCGGCCACCCGCAGGGTGAGGCGGCGCCGGGCGGCCAGGTCGGACAAGCCGGCGAGCGCGCGGCCGTCGGCGGCGATCCATACGTTGGCCACCCGGATTCCCCGCAGGCCCACCGGTGCGCCCCCGGAGACGGTGACGAAGGCCCCGCGGTTCCGGACGGCGCCGAGTGCGACGACACCCAGCAGAGCCGCGTCCAGTGCGCCGTCCACGCCGCCCGGGACGAGGGACCGGACGGCGGCGGCCGGATCGGCGGTGCCGCGCGGGACGAACCACTCGGCGCCCAACTCCCTTACCAGCGCCTCGTCCTCCTCGCCCGCCAGGGCCACGACCCGCAGCCCGCGCAGCACCGCCAGCTCGACCGCGAAGCCGCCCACCGCGCCCGCCGCACCGGTCACCAGCAGGGTGGCACCGGCCGGCAGGCCGAGCAGGTCCAGTGCCTGGACGGCGGTCAGCCCGTTCAGCGGCAGCGTCGCCGCCTCCACGGCCGGCACCCCCGCCGGTGCCGGGGCCAGCACGGAGGCGTCCAGCACCAGGTACTCGGCGTAGGTGCCCAGCGGGACGTCCAGCCGGTCGCGCAGGCCGATCACCCGCTCGCCGGGGGCGAATCCGGCTACCCCGGGCCCGACCTGGTCGACCACGCCGGCCACGTCCCAGCCGATCCCGACCACCTCGCGCGGCGGCATCAGCCCCGCCTCCGTCAGGACCCCGGCCCGGGTCACCGCGTCCACCGGGTTGACCCCGGCGGCCTCCACCCGCACCCGGACCTGGCCGGGGCCGGCCTCGGGCACGGGAACGTCCACCAGCTCCAGGGCTTCGGGGCCGGCGAAGGTACGAACGACAACGGCACGCATGGCGCGCTCCTTTGAGTCGGGGGAACCGGCAGAACCGGAGGTTGCGAACGGCTCCCAAACTAAGGAGAGTTGCTCTCCACGGGGAAGCACGCACCGGAAAGTGCGTACCGTACGGGGAGGAGAGCCCATGGCCACCACGACCGCCGCCCAGCGCCGCGCGGCCGAGCGCGCCGGCTTCGACGCGTACCTCGCCGAGTGCCCGGCCCGGCAACTGCTCGACCGGATCGGCGACAAGTGGGTCAGCCTGGTCGTCAACGCCCTCGCCGACGGCCCCCTGCGCTACAGCGACCTGCGCCGACGCCTCGCCGGCGTGAGCGAGAAGATGCTCACCCAGACCCTCCGGGCCCTCGAACGCGACGGCCTGCTCACCCGGACCGTCACGCCCTCGGTGCCGGCCCGGGTCGACTACGCGCTCACCCCGCTCGGGACCGGCCTGCTCCCGCTGATGCAGTCGATCAAGGCGTGGGCCGAGCAGCACATGCCCGAGGTGCTGGCGGCCCGCGAGGCCTACGACGACGAGCGGGCGGACTGACCGACGGGTCGTCGGCCCGCTGCCCGTGGGAGGCGGAGGGCCCGGCCCCGCCGTGCGCCGCACCGCGGCCGGCCGGCGTCGGAACATCGCCGTCATCTGCGGTGGCCGCCACGTCTCTCCGGCCCCTCCGGCCCCTCCGGCCTCACAAGCAGCGAACCTCGACCGGACCACCAGGGGCCGGTGAGCCTGTCACCAGGCCACTGTTCCGGCGTCGTCGAAGAATCCGCCGGTCGGTCCGTCGTCGGGCAGGGTGGCGAGGTGAATCGCGATCGCCGCGCCCTGGTGGGCAGTGCGGACGCCCCGGAAGCCGTTGAGGTCGGTGGCGGTGAAGCCGGGACAGCCGGAGTTGATCAGGATGTCGGTGTCGCTCAGTTCCTTGGCGTATTGGACGGTGACGGCGTTGAGGAAGGTCTTGGACGCCACGTACGCAGCGGAAATCGGGCCGATGTCGATGCCGGGCGTGGTCTGCAGGGTGAGCGAGCCGACGCTGCTGGACATGTTCACGATCCGCGGCGATGCCGAGCCGCGCAGCATGGGCAGCATCGCGTTGGTGACGCGGATGACCCCGATCACGTTGGTCTCCACGACGGCTCGTACGGTCGCGGGATCGACCGTGGTGGGCATCTGCGGCATAACACCGGTGATCGCGGCGTTGTTGACCAGGACGTCGAGCCCTCCGACGCGGTCGGCGATCAGCTCGGCCGCGGCGGCCACACTTGCGTCGTCCGCCACGTCGAGCGGAACGCCGAACGCGTCGGTCCCGGCCGCGCGCAGCTTCTCCACCGCGGTGTCGCGGCGCTGTTGGTCCCGCGCGCCCACGCCGATGCGCCAGCCGAGGGCGCCCAGGCCCGCCGCGATCTCGTATCCGATTCCTTTGTTCGCACCGGTCACCAGTGCGATCGTCCGTTCACTCATGTCGTCCATCGTGGTGCGGACTCGGGTGGGACGTCCAAGACCGACTGGGTGGGCGGCGATACCGCACGGATATCGGTCGTGGTGAGCGCCGTATACGATGACGCGGTGGAGACGCGGGAGTTGCGATACTTCGTCGCCGTCGCGGAGGAGTTGCACTTCGGGCGGGCGGCGCAGCGGCTCGCCATGGCGCAACCACCGCTGTCGCGGGCGATCCAGCAGCTCGAGCGGCGGCTCGGAGTGGTTCTGCTGCACCGCGCTGCTCGCGCAGTCACCTTGACCGAGGCCGGGTCGGTGCTTCTGCGGGAGGCCCGGGTCGCACTCGACGCGGTCGAAGCCGCCGAGCGCCGCACCCGCCGCGCAGCTGCCGAGCTGCCCGGTCTGGTGCTGGCCACGAAGGCCGGAGCGTCCAGCGAACTGCTGTCGAAGCTGCTGGACGCCTACGCCGCCGAGCCCGGCGCGGTCGCCGTCGAGGTGGTGCTGTGCGGGCCCGGCGAACAGGAAGGGCTGCTGCGCGACGGGCGTGCCGACGTTGCCCTGCTTCATCGGCCCTTCGACACGACGGCCGGACTCGACACCGAGGACCTGCACACCGAACAGCAGGTCGTGGTCCTGCCCGCGGGGCACCCCTTGGCCGGCCGACCCCATATGTCGATGGCCGAGGTCGCCGCCCTGACGGACCTGCCCCTGCCGCGCTGGCCTCGACGGGGCGGGGGATATCCGGACGGACCCGGCCCGCAGGTGCGCGACCACACCCAGCTGTTCCAGCTGATCGCGCTCGGACGGGCCTGCGCGGTCGTGCCCGAGTCCCTCCGGGCCCACCTGCGCGACCATCATGCGACGGTGCCGGTGCCGGACGCACCGACTGTCACGACCGTCATCGCCTGGCCACCACACAGCAGGTCCAAAGCCGTCGCCGACCTGGTCCGCACCGCGACACGCCTCTAGCCAACGGCAGGAGCGGGTAGCCAGAGGATCGGTGTCAACCGTGGGTGCGAAATCCCCCCTACCGTGATCGACAGGGGTCTTTGCCGAGGTGGGCCCAGTACCGCACCACCAGCACACCGCCCAGCGATGCCACTACCAGCGACGATGGGCAACATCCCTAGGACACGTACCGAACCTCAGCCGGAGTACCGAGCGCGCGCGAGCCCGCCGGGGTCGGCGAATCCGTTCGCAGGGCCGCGCCCAGCCGCGCGTCGAACGTGTCCCAGGGGCGGCAGGCCACCACCGGGAGGGCGTACCGGCGGGCCTGTCCGGCGAGCCAGTGCGAGTAGCGGGAGCTGACCTCGGCCCGCTGTGCCTGGGTGCCGCACCCCGGCTCGCGCGCGGCGTAGTTGGCGGTGATCCGGGCCGCGTCCGGTTCGTGCAGGAACACCGCCCGGACGCTGCGCCCGGCCGCCCGCCCGGCCTCGACGGCCAGCGCGGCGGCGGCCGGGGTGAGGTAGTCGCCCTCGACCACGGCGGGCACGTCGACCGTGAGCCGGTTGCGCACGACGCCCAGCATCGCGGGCTCCAGGGCGCGGGCGGTGGCGATCTGGAGCTCCAGCACCTGCGCGGCGGGGAGACCGTCGGGGTCGGGCAGGCCCGCGAAGAGGTGGAGCTGCGGGTGCTGGGCGGCCGTGGTGGTCTCCTGGACGGCGCTGACCACGTCGTCGAACTCCACCACGAACGCGCCCGACGCCCCGGCCAGTCGCGCGGCCGCCCGGCTCTTGCCGACGCCCGACGCCCCGCCGAGCAACACGATGTCCCAACCGTTCTCCGTCACGGACGGACCGTATCGCGGGGAACGGCCGGAATCACCGGGTCAGGCCCCCGGGCGCTTGGTGGCCGACGGACCGGTCGAGGGGCCGGCCGACGGACCGGTCGAGGGGCCGGCCGACGGACCGGCCGAGGCGCCGGCCGAGGGGCCCGAGGGGGTGGCCGGCCTCGTGGTCGACGCAGCGGTCGACGCAGTGGCCGATGCGGTGGCCGACGGGGTTGCCGGCTTGCCGGCCGACGGGGTGGCCGACGGGCCGGCGGGGTGGGTGGCCGACGGCGAAGCAGCGGCCGTGCCGGCCGTCGGCGGTGCCTCGTGGGCGGCGACCTTGTCGGTGACGCCGTCCAGCAGGGGGCTGAGCCGGTCGGTGAGCTTCTGGAAATCGGCCGTCCGCCCGTCCGACCACTGACCGAGGCCCACCACCAACGCGCGCCCGATGCCGCTGAACGCCTGGACCTTCCCGCTGCCGGCGGGCAGCGCCGGCAGCCCCCAGCCCAGCGGCGGGGTCTGGGGGGACACCTGCTGGTCGCCGAAGGCCATGGACAGCTGGGCGAGCAGGTGGGCGGTGTCCCTGGGGTCCTGCATGGTGAGGACGGAGAGGCTGAACCGGTTGTTCTGGGCGTCCGTGTAGAGCGCGGTCTGGTGGCCGACGCAGCCCTTGCTCTTCCTGACCAGTTCGCTCAGCAGGGGGCCGACGGAGCCCTCGGGGGCGCAGGAGTCGAGAGCCTTCGCGGTCACCCGGGTGTACACCGCGCCGGAGGGGCCCTTCACCTCGGCGGGGAACGCCTGGTCCAGCGGCACCGCCGGGCGGGCGGCAGGGGAGGCGGAGGCCGGGGAGGGTGTGGCCGCGGCACGGCCCGTGCCGCCCTCGGCGGGTTCGATCGTCTTCATCACGCCGAACGCGGCGGCGGCCGCGGCGAGCGAGAGCGCCAGGTTACGCGGCCACACCGGCTTCTGCGGCGTGGGGCGGTCCTGGACGGGGAGGTTGTCACTGCTGTTCACCGGGGCACACTAGCGATCACCGCGGACGAACTGAAGTTCGGCGGATCCGGGCCCGCCTGCGCGCGGTCACCGGCGCCACCGCGTGCCCCGTCCGGACGGGCGCCACGTTCGAGAACGGCTCGCTGGTCGAGCGACAGGAGAAGGCCGCATGACGCACCGCGACGCACTGCACCGCGACGCACTGCACGACGACGCCGTGCACGACGACGCCTTGCAGGACGGCGCGCTGCACGACGACGCCTTGCACGAGGAGGGCGAGGAGGAGCCGGCCGAGCACCTCCGCTTCTGGGACTACCTGAGCAGGCTGGAGCAGGTCACGGAGGCCGATGAGGTCGACCTGGTCAGCGAGGTCCTCACTGATCCGGACCAGGCGATGGCACAGTCCGCCGTCGTGCGGCACCTCGATCGCCGAGCCGCCGACCTCCACCCGGGTCCCGCCTACGAGCCGTGGGCCGAGAGGATGTCCCGGGCCACGACGCGGCATCCGTTCCTGGCCCGGCGCCTGCACGAATGGTCCCTGTACCGGGCCGTCAGGCTGAGGCGGTCGTGGAGTCCGGACGCCTTGCTCGCGTCTTCCGACTGGCTTCAGCTTCTGACGGCCGCAGCGCCGAACGCCGCCGCTCTTGAGATCCTCGCCGACCGCGGTCGCACCAAGCGGATCCGCAACGCCGCCCGGGCCGGCCTGAAGCAGCCCGGCCGACGCTGACCGCAGCCAACTCATCCACGAGTCTTGACCGTTGCTCTTCGGAGCCTGGCGAGCACCGGGTGCCGGCCCGAGGACGAGGGAGGGGCGGGAAGGCAAGGCAGGCGCAGCCGGTGGCGGCCTCGGCACGGGCGCCGGCCGCATGCGGGGGGTCACCACTGAGGTCCACCCGAGTGCGGACGGCTGCTGCCGCCCGCTGTCCCTGATCATCACACCAGGGCAGCGGGCGGACTGCACGCAGTTCGAGCCGGTGCTGGAGAAGATCCGTGTCCCGCGGATCGGCCCGGGCGGGCCCCGCAAGAAGCCCGACAGTAAGAAGCCCGACAGCCTGGCCGCCCGCCTGCGCCAGGAATCGCGCGGAGGGCGGCCACCGGCATTCGACCTGGAGCGGTACAAGAACCGGAACACCGTCGAACGGGCCATCGACAAGCTCAAGCACGCCAGAGCAGTCGGAACCCGATACGACGAACGCGGATACGCCTACCTCGGAACCGTCACCGCAGCCGCCCTCGTCATCTGGCTCCGCACACGATCGACCGGACTGGTCCCAGCCGCCGCGGCCCGGCGTGGGAGCTCCCGGACGGGTTCGGGCGGCAGCCCGATCCGAGCCAGGTCGGTGCGTTCGGCGTCGGCCGCACCGAGGGACTTCGCGTGCTTGGCCGCATCGACGGAACCGGGTCCGTGGATGGTGAGTTCGAAGTCCTGGTGTGCCTTGGCGTCCGGCGCGAAGGGCAGGCGGATCCGCCCGTCCGCGACCAGACGGCGCACCTCGGCCCGACTCAGGCCGAGACCGAGCTGGAGCAGCCGCTCCACCCGGACCGGCGCGGGCAGCTCGAAGCGCACCTGCACCGAGAGCGGGTTCGGGTCGTCGAGCGCGTACAGCGGCATGCGGGTCTCCAGCTCCCACGTGCCGGTCCAGTCGAGCCGGTACCGGTTCTTCGCCGCGAGAGACGCGCTCATCACCACCTCCCCCACCGCTGCCGGGTCGTTGATCTCGTACGCCACCAGCCGGGCCGGCTCCAGAGTCGAGACGTGGACGCGCTCGTGGACGGGCACCTTCGAGGTCCGGTCGCACGTCGCGCAGCTCAGCAGCAGCCAGACGTCGAGCAGCTTGCCGCTCGCGTTGACGCGGATCTTCCCCGAGGCGCGGTGCCGCATGCCGGGGCAGTCCGGGCAGGACCGGACGACGGTGGGCAGGGCGGACTGACGCACGGCCCACAGGGCCTTGCGGTCGGTATTCATGTGTGTTGGATGCTTTCAGGACTCAGCAGGAGGGCATGCCGAACTCACTCGGCTGCTCCCGCTCTCTGACGGATGCTCACGAGGGGCGCGACCCATCGCCCCGGGGCCGGGTCTTCAGGCTCCGAGGTCGATCGCGCGACAGGTACGTACTACGTGGCAGTCATCAAAAGTCCATGCGGGAGATCATGATCGAGAGGGCGGCCCGCGGCAACCGAATTTCCCTGTGCCCTCGGCCGACGGTCGCGCCACCGGCCGCAACGCCTGTTGCCGACCGGAGGGAGCGGCCGCAGCCGTTCCCACTCGGCATCCGTCGGATCACCCCGCCCCATGCCCCGAGCCAACGAGCAAGACCGGCGACAGTCACATGATCGACCGGAGGAGTCATGAGCGGGGCGAAGAACGGGATCGATCTCAGTCAGGAGGTCAGGAGTTCGTGCAGCTGACGGGCCCCGGGCAACGCGGTCGTCAGCGTGCGACAGTTCCTCGCACAACCGGGCCCAGACCGGAAACGATCGAAGAGCGAGCGACCTTCATCCCTCCACGGGATCCTGGTCGTTCTGCTCTTGCGCCTGCGCCCAGGTGTTCGCCCATTCGCTGAGCGGTCGGAGGGCGTGGCCGAGTGTTGTCCCCAGCTGAGTGAGCTCGTAGCCATCTGCCGAGGAGGCGATGATCCCGCCTGACGTGAGTTCGCGAAGCCGCTGGTAGAGGACGCTGGATGACAGGCCTGCGCACCGTGTCAGCAGCTCACGCGCACCGACCGGCCCCGCCCGCAGCTCCCAGATGATTCGCAGCGCCCATCGGCGGCCGAAGAGATCCATTGCGGCCATGATCGGACGGCCGGTAGTCGATCCACGAACCGGTGTTCCTGGGCGCGGTGTCGGCATGGCTCTCCTTGCGTTCCGTTATTCGAAACACTAGCATTCATCCCGTGTTTCTAATTTAGAAACAACCTCAACGGGAGCGCCGATGTCGCGAACAGCCCTTGCAGGAACCGCCTTACGCCCACCAAGCCGGCGCGCTACTCGCGCGCACGATGCCCGCGAACGTGCACGGGCGGAGGTGGTCCCGGCCACCCGTAGGAGAACCGCCGCCCTCCCCGCACTGGGCGAGGCCCGCGCCGCGGCCGACACCCCCACACTCGCCGACACCCACACACGCGCCGACACCCGCACCCTCGCCGGCGCCGCGGAGATCCCGGCCCCCGCGGCCGTGCGCGCCGCCGCCCGCCAAGTCCTCGCCGAGGCCGGGCGCACCCCCGGCCACCTGGCCCTCATCAGTCCCTCCGACGTCACCGGGGCCCCCGACGGCCACACCGGCGAGGAGGTCCTCGCGGTGGCCGCCAGGGTCGGCACCACCCGTCTCATCGACACCGTCCCGCTCACCTTCGGGGGCACCCGGTGACCGCAACAGGAACCGCAACAGGAACCGGGACAGGAACCGCGACCGGCATACGCCTGCACGCACCGGCCCCGGGCTGGTCGATCGACGCGGACGTCGTGGTCGTCGGCTCCGGCGTGGCAGGCCTGACCGCCGCCCTCCGCTGTACGGCAGCCGGCCTGCGCACCGTCGTCGTCACCAAGGCCCGCCTGGACGACGGCTCCACCCGCTGGGCCCAGGGCGGCATCGCGGCCGCGCTCGGCGAGGGCGACTCCCCTCAGCAGCACCTGGACGACACGCTGGTCGCGGGGGCCGGACTCTGCGACGAGAGCGCGGTCCGTGCCCTGGTCACCGAGGGTCCCGACGCGGTGCGCCGCCTCATCGCCACCGGCGCCCACTTCGACACCTCGCCCGAGGGCGACCTCCAGCTCACCCGTGAGGGCGGCCACCATCGCCGCCGCATCGTCCACGCGGGCGGCGACGCCTCGGGTGCGGAAGTCTCCCGCGCCCTGGTCGAAGCGGTCCGTGCCGCAGTGGTCCGTACGATCGAGAACGCCCTGGTCCTGGACCTGCTGACGGACGCCGAAGGCCGCGCGGCCGGCGTCAGCCTGCACGTCATGGGCGAGGGCCGGCACGACGGCGTCGGCGCGGTCCGCGCCCCGGCCGTCGTCCTCGCGACGGGCGGCATGGGCCAGGTCTTCTCCGCGACGACCAACCCCTCGGTCTCCACCGGAGACGGCGTGGCACTCGCCCTGCGCGCCGGAGCCGACATCTCCGACCTCGAATTCGTCCAGTTCCACCCCACGGTCCTCTTCCTGGGATCGGGCGCGGGGGGCCAGCAACCCCTGGTCTCCGAGGCGGTACGGGGCGAGGGCGCGTACCTGGTCGACGCGACGGGCACCCGCTTCATGCTCGGGCAGCACGAACTGGCCGAACTGGCCCCCCGTGACATCGTCGCCAAGGCCATCACCCGCCAGATGCAGCTCCACGGCACCGAGCACGTGTACCTGGACGCCCGCCACTTCGGCGCAGAGATGTGGGGGACTCGATTCCCCACGATCCTCGCCGCCTGCCGCAGCCACGGCATCGACCCGGTCACGGAGCCGATTCCCGTCTTTCCGGCCGCCCACCACGCATCGGGTGGCATCCGTACCGACCTGCGCGGCCGCACCACGGTCCCCGGCCTCTATGCCTGCGGCGAGGTCGCGTGCACCGGGGTCCACGGCGCCAACCGCCTCGCCTCCAACTCCCTCCTCGAGGGCCTGGTCTTCGCCGAACGCATCGCGGAGGACATCGCGGCGACCGCGCGCGAGCGCACCGACCCGGTAATCCCCGGGGGAACCACGCTCCCGCTCCTGGCCCCCGAGTCCCGGCTCGCGATCCAGCGGATCACGACGAGGGGCGCCGGAGTGATCCGCTCCGCGGCGAGCCTCGCCGAGGCGGCCGCGCACCTCGAAGCGATCAGGGCGGACGCCGACGCCGAGGCCCCCGACGACCGCAAGCCGGCCGTCCCCGGCGTCGAGGCCTGGGAGGCGACGAACCTCCTGTGCGTGGCCCGCGCCCTGGTCGCCGCAGCCCAACGTCGCGAGGAGACCCGCGGCTGCCACTGGCGCGAGGACCACCCGGACCGCGAAGACGCGGGCTGGCGCCGCCACTTGGTCGTACGGATGCAGCCGGACCGCTCGCTCGCGGTCCACACCACGGACACCGCGGAATTCCCCCCGACCTCTCCTCCCCTCCTCCAGGAGCAGCGACCGTGAGCACAGCCGTGAGCACCAACATGAGCACAACCGTGAGCACCCCCGACCTCCCCCTCCTCCCGGCCGACGGCTGCGCCGACGACTGCGGCTGCGGCGAGGCGGGCGACCTCGTATGCGGCCTCGACCCCGCCCTCGCCCGGCTCCTCGAGGACGCGGGCCTGGACCCGGTCGAGGTCGAGGGCATCGCGCACATGGCCCTCGGCGAGGACCTGGCCGGGGGAGTGGATGTCACCACGGTCGCCACGGTCCCCGAAGAGGCCGTGGCGACAGGCGACTTCACCGCGCGTGAGGCGGGTGTCGTCGCCGGGATCCACATCGCCGAAGCGGTCCTCTCGGTGGTCTGCACGGACACCCTCGAGGTCGAGCGCCACGTCGAGGACGGCGATCGCGTCGAGGCGGGCCAGAAACTCCTCTCGGTCACCACCCGCACCCGCGACCTGCTCACCGCTGAGCGCAGCGCCCTCAACCTCCTCTGCCGCCTCTCGGGCATCGCGACGGCCACCAGCGCCTGGGCGGACGCACTCGAAGGCACCAAGGCCGAGGTCCGGGACACCCGCAAGACGACCCCGGGCCTGCGCTCCCTGGAGAAGTACGCGGTCCGCTGCGGCGGCGGCGTCAACCACCGCATGTCCCTCTCGAACGCGGCCCTGGTCAAGGACAACCACGTGGTGGCGGCGGGCGGCGTGGCCGAGGCCTTCACGCTCGTACGCGAAAGCTTCCCCGACCTCGCGATCGAGGTGGAGGTCGACACCCTCACCCAGGTCACCGAAGTCCTGGACGCCGGCGCGGACTTGATCCTCCTGGACAACTTCACCCCGGCGGAGACGGCCGAGGCGGTGGCCCTGGTCAACGGCCGGGCGATGCTGGAGTCCTCCGGCCGCCTGACCCTCGACACGGCCCGCGCGTACGCCGAGACGGGTGTTGACTACCTCGCGGTCGGAGCCCTCACGCACTCCGCGCCAATCCTCGACATCGGCCTGGACCTCCGACACGGCTGACAGCACCGGCTCGATCCGCGCTCCCAGTCCGTCGTCGACGTCCCACGGCTGCGCGGCATGGGTCGTAGTAGCTGGTGAGTCGACGAGCCCCGGCCGCGGCAGACCCGAGATCATTCCCGGGAATAGCACCGCAGGCCTCGCTCTCCACGCGAGGGCGGGATTTCGGGTGCCCCGGACGATCCGTCACCGCTGGACGGTGACGGCCTCGACCCTGCTGAAGTCGGCGGCGGCCAGGTCCTCGTCGCGGATGACGTAGTAGAGCGGGCACCCGGTGAAGTCCGGGACTCCCGCATCGAGCAGGATCCGGTCCGGTCCGGCGCCGTGCGGCGGGACCACGTACTGGTCCGTCTCCCGGTCGGGGCCGAGCAGCACCATGTACGCGCCGTGCTCCGGCGCGACGTCGAGGGCGGCGGAGCCCAGCGCGGCCAGCCGGTGCGCGGCCTCGTCGGGGAGGTCGAGGAGCGGCTGGTCGTGGAACCGTTCGACCCGTGCGGACATCGCCTTGCCGGCGGCGTAGAGCGCGGCCGGCGGGCCGGTGAACTCCCATGGCGGGGCGCCCCACCCGGCGGTGGGATCGGCGAACGCGGGGTCGGCGGCCACGTCGTACGGTGCGGTGTCGGCGGCGGACCGGTCCGGGTGGAAGCGGACGGTCACCAGGTCACGGCCGCCGAAGCCGTCGTGGCCGGGGAAGAAGAAGTAGAGCAGGCCGCGGGGCGGCAGCAGCCCGTTGACGTCCTCGCGGGCGACCTCCGCCAGGTCGATCTGGGCGACGAAGCAGTCCGGCAGCGCATCCGGACCGGACCCGGAGCGCGGCCAGACGAAGCCGGGCGGAACGGCCGGGACACCGCCGCAGCGGGAGAACGGCTCCGGCCCCCCGAACCCGTCCGGCCGTGGCCCCAGGGCGATGCCGTGCTCGGCCACCCCCGTCAACTCGCCTTCCCACGGGGCCAGTCCGGCCTCGCCGATCAACCGGCGGAGCGTCCGTGCGTCGCGGGCGGTCACAGGGTTCGGGCGCATCATGCCCGCCACTCTACGAAGCGGCGTCCTGCCGACGGCGGCGGGGTCGGGCAACGCCGGGGCGCACGGCCGGGGCGCACGGCCGGGGCGGTCCCCCTCGTCCGGGGTCGGCGTCCGGGGCCCGGAAAACCCGGTGACCGGGACGGGGCGGCTTTCCTAGACTCGGGTCGCAGCCGTACGCCGCCGCCGTTCCGGGGGCGGTACCACCGTGACGAGTAGAGGGAGGGTCAGTCGTGCGTTACCGCACCGCTGTCGTCGTTCCCTCCTCGCGGTACGAGGTGATCCTGGTGTCCTCGTGCGTCCGGTGCCCGCTGCGCGGCCGGCATCGGATGACTGCGACGAACGCCTGAACCACCCGCCCTCCTGGCCCAGTTGTCCTGGGCACGGGAGCGGGTTCGGCCGGCCGTGTGCTCTCCGGCCACATGCCGAGGCTGTTCCGTCGCCGTAATCGCGCCGCCCTTTTCCGGAACACCCCGAAAGGCACCGGGCCATGCGCACCGACCTCGCCACCGCCGTCCAGACCGCCACCACCCAGACCGCCACCACCCAGACCGCCGCCGCCCAGACCGCCGCCGTGCAGACCAGCACCGCCCAGACCACCGCGACGGTCCGTAACCTCGGCATCCTCGCCCACGTGGACGCGGGCAAGACCACCGTCACCGAGCGGATCCTCTTCCTGACCGGCGAGACCCACAAGCGCGGCGAGGTCCACGACGGCACCACCGTCACCGACTTCGACCCGCAGGAGCGGGACCGCGGCATCACCATCTTCGCCGCGGCCGTCAGCTGCGCGTGGGACGGCCACCGGATCAACCTGATCGACACCCCGGGCCACGTCGACTTCGCCGACGAGGTCGAGCGCTCGCTGCGGGTGCTCGACGGGGCGGTGGCGGTGTTCGACGCCGTCGCGGGCGTCGAGCCGCAGAGCGAGTCGGTCTGGCGGCAGGCCGACCGGCACGGTGTGCCGAGGATCGCCTTCGTCAACAAGCTCGACCGTGCGGGCGCCGACCTGGACGCGGCGGTCGCCTCCATCCGCGAACGGTTGCACCCGGCCCCGCTGGCCGTCCAGCTGCCGATCGGGCGGGAGGACGGTTTCACCGGTGTGGTCGACCTGCTGACGATGCGCGCCCTGACCTGGGCGGACCGGCCCGGCCCGGACGCGTACCAGGAGGGCGCGGTGCCCGAGGAGCTGCGGGAGGAGGCCGAGCTGCGTCGCCGGATGCTGGAGGAGGCGGTGGCCGGGCTCCATCCCGGCGCGCTGGAGGAGTTCTGCGACCGCGGGTCGCTGACCCCCGGCACGCTGGCCGCCGCCCTGCGCGACCTCACCCGCACCGGCGAGGCCGTGGTCGTGCTCTGCGGCTCGGCGTACCGCAACCGGGGCATCGAACCGCTGCTGGAGGCCGTGGTGGCGTACCTGCCCTCGCCGCTCGACGTACCCGCCGTGCGCGGCGCGGCCGGCGGTGCGGAGGTCGAGCGGGCCGCCGATCCGGCCGGGCCGTTCGCGGCGCTGGTCTTCAAGGTGAACGCCACCGCCACCGGCCGGCTCACCTATCTGCGCGTCTACTCCGGAACACTGCGGAAGGGGGACACGGTGCTGGACGCCGGCACGGGACGCACCGAGCGGATCGCCCGGATCCTCCGGGTGCAGGCCGACCGGCACGCGGAGACCGGTTCGGCGGTGGCCGGGGACATCGTCGCGGTGGTCGGCGCCAAGGCGGCCCGGGCGGGCTCCACGCTGTGCGCGCCCTCCGCGCCGGTGGTCCTGGAACCGACGGTCGCGGCCGATCCGGTCGTCACCGTCGCGGTCGAGGCCCGGCGCGCCACCGACACCGACCGGCTGGCCACGGCGCTGGCCCGGCTCGCCGAGGAGGACCCGTCGCTGGTGGTCCGCACCGACCCGGAGACGGGCCAGCGGGTGCTGTCCGGCATGGGCGAACTCCACCTGGAGGTCGCGGTGGAGAAGATCCGCCGGGTCCACGGTCTGGAGGTCACCGTCGGACGGCCGCAGGTCGCCTACCGGGAGACCATCGCCGACGGTGTTCGCGGCCTGGTGTACCGGCACGTCAAACAGGAGGGCGGCGCCGGCCAGTTCGCCCACCTCGTGCTCGACGTGGCGCCGCTGGACGGTGACGTGGCCGAGGGCTTCGAGTTCCGTTCCACCGTCACCGGCGGGCGGGTGCCGAAGGAGTACGTCCAGGCGGTCGAGGCCGGCTGCCGGGACGCGCTCGCCGAGGGCCCGCTGGGCGGCCACCCCGTCACCGGCGTGCTCGTCACGCTGACCGACGGGGCCACCCACCCCAAGGACTCCTCGGACCTGGCGTTCCGTACCGCCGGGCGGCTCGCCCTGCGCGAGGCGCTGCGGAAGTGCGGCCCGCTGCTCCTGGAACCGGTCGCCGAGGTGACGGTGAGCGTGCCCGAGGACGCGGTGGGCGGCGTGCTCGGCGACCTCGCCGCCCGCCGCGGCAGGGTTCAGGGCTCGGCGCCGAGGGCCGGCACCGCGGTGGTGTCGGCGACCGTGCCGCTGGCCGAACTCTTCGGCTACGCGACCAGGTTGCGAAGCCGTACCCAGGGCCGGGGCACCTTCACCACCCGGCCCGCCGGCTACGCCCCGGCACCGCGGTAGCGGCCGACGGCCGGGGGCGGGTTCCGTTCGCGCGGAGCCCGCCCCCGGCGCGGTGCCGTCCGCCGCACGCGGTTCGACATGCGCGGGGCGGGACGGGACGGCGGGCGGGACGGCGGTCGAGACGGGCAGGCCGGGCGGGGGCGGGACGGGCGGGAACCCGGGGCGATCCCTACAGCGCACCGGCGTCGCGGGCCGTCCACACCGACGGGTAGAGCGGGCGCCAGCCCAGCTCCCGGCGGATCGCCGCGGTCGAGACCTGTCCCTCCCACGGGTCGGCCGGGTCGGCCGGGGTGTGCCCGGCGGCGCCCGCCGGCTGCGGCGCGCCGTTGATCTCGTGCAGGTCCCAGGCGGTCACCGGCGCGTCGTCGCCGACGTTGTACGTCCGGCCCTCCACGCCGGGCGTCACCGCCGCGCGCCACAGCGCCTGGGCCACGTCCGCGTGATGGACCACGGGCAGCCGCTGGTGCGAGGGCCACCGGCCGGCCCAGTGCAGCGAGTCCGCCAGGTGCGGGTCGCCCTCGCCGTAGACGAACGCCAGCCGGGCGACCACCAGCGGCAGCCGGTCGCCCAGCTCCCACAGCCCCGCCTCCGCCTCGGCCTTCGACGCGGCGTAGGCGCCCCACGCGGCGTCCGGGTTCAGCCGGTCGGCCTCCACCGCGGGGCGGCCCAGCCCGCGTCCGTAGACGAGATTGGTGCTGGTGTGCACGAACCGGCGCACACCGGCCCCGGCCGCCTCGCGGCCCAGCTCCACCGTCGCGTCCCGGTTCACCGCGAACGCCTCCTCGTCCGTCACCCCGCGCAGCGCGGCGGCCACGTTGACCACCACCTCCGCGCCGGCCAGCGCCCGGGCCCGGTCCGCCCGCTCCCGCAGGTCGCCGACCACCACCTGCACGCCGAGCGCGGCCAGCGAGGCGGCCCGCGCCTCGTCCCGCACCAGCACCCGGACCGAACCCGCACCGGCCCACTGCGCCAGCCGCGGCACGAACCTGCGCCCGACCTGCCCCGTTGCCCCGGTCACCAGAAAAACCGTCATCGTCGACTCCCCGTCGCCCGTCCGTCCGGCGGCCGGTAGCTCCGGCCGCCGAGACCGACTCTGCCGGGGTTGTCGCGGCGGCGGGAGAGACCTCCTCAACCAGGGATCGGCAGTCCCTGGTTGAGAAGGCAGCCGATGCGCCATGCTGGAACGCGTGATCGACCGACCGGCCCTCGCCGACTTCCTCACCCGCCGCCGTGCGCGCCTCACCCCCGCCGACGTCGGCCTGCCGCCCGGTGCCAGGCGCCGCACGCCGGGCCTGCGCCGCGAGGAGGTCGCCCAACTGGCCGGGCTCTCGGTCGACTACTACGCCAGGATGGAGCAGGGGCGCGGTCCGCAGCCCTCGCCGCAACTGGCCGCCGCCCTCGCCCGTGCGCTGCGCCTGACCGACGACGAGCGCGACCACCTCTTCCACCTCGCGGGCCACGAACCCCCGCGCCGTCACAGCCCGTTGAGCCACATCCGCCCGGGACTGCTGCTGATCCTGGACCGCCTGCACGACACCCCGGCCCAGGTCGTCTCGGACGTCGGCGACGTCCTCGTCCAGAACCCGATGGCCGCCGCGCTCCTCGGCGACGTGGCCGACCGGGCGTCTCACCTTGGCAATGTGACGGTCCGCTGGTTCGCCGACCCCGCCGCCCGCGCCCTCTTCCCGCCCGAGGAGCACGACGCCCTCGCCCGCGCCCATGTCGCCCACCTCCGCGCGGCCCACGCCGCCCGGCCCGGCGACCCGCACCTCGTCGCCCTGCTGAACCGGCTGCGGGCCACCGGTGAGGAGTTCGCCGCCTACTGGGAGCAGCACGAGGTCGCCGTGCGGCGCAGCAGCCGCAAGACGGTCCTGCACCCGGTGGTCGGCCGGCTCGACCTCGACTGCGAGGTGCTGGCCACCGGTGGGCGGGACCAACTGCTGCTGGTGTACACCGCCGACCCGGGCTCGGAGACGGCGGAGCGGCTGGAACTGCTGCGCGTCCTCGGCCGGCAGGACCTCGGTGCCGCGGAGGCGGGGAACGTTCCCGTGTGACCGCCGCCGTCCGGAGCTGCTGCTGCCTGCTGCCCGCCGCCCGCCGCCGGGCCCGGTGCCGAGCGGCCGGATCCGCGGCCGTCACCCTGTCATCCGTCAGGGACCGCTGCCGCCGCACCCCTCCTACGCTGCTGATCACTGGCCAGATCAGCCACAGCCACACCAGAGGGAGATCCACCCATGCGCAAGATCATCCACGCCGCCGCCGCGCTCGCCCTCGCGACCGCCGCCGTGACCGCCCTGGGCACCACCGGGGCCCAGGCCGCCGACGGTTCGTGGGACGGCTGCCCGTACGGGGCGGTCTGCGTCTACGGCGAGGGCGCGCCCACCTCCACCCCGCCGACCGACGTCTTCTGGAGCTACGGCGCCCACAACCTGCAGAACAAGACCGGCTGGCACTGGGTCCTCAACAACCAGTCCGGTGGCGCTCACGCCCACCTGTGCCTCGGCTACAACGGCACCAACTGCAACTACGACATGCCGGCCCAGAACGGCGTCTGGGCCGACCTCACCCCGGTCAACTCCATCACCCTCGACCGCCCCTGAGCAGCTGACACCCACCCCTTCGCCCCGCCCTGCCCCGCCCGTGGCCGCCGGATCCGTCCGGCGGCCACGCCGCGTCCGCGGGCGGTGGCATCGGGGCTCCGGCCGTTCTCACCGGCGGCCGAGGGGCGGGCGCCCGGATCAACCCGCCTGCGGGGAGGGGCAGGTGAGGTCGCGGGCGGGTGTCCGGCCGGCCAGCAGGTAGGACTCTACGACCTCGCGGACGCAGGTGTTCGGGCCGGGGTACTGGCCGTGGTCGCCGTTGCCGGTGACCGTCACCAGGCGGGAGCCGCGCAGCGCGCGGTGGGCGGAGAGGGCGGCCTCGTAGTACGTGGCCGGGTCGTGCACCGAGTTGAGCATCAGGACGGGCGGCAGCCCGGCGCCGGTGACCCGGACCTTCGGTGCGGCCGGGGCCGGCCAGGCGGCGCAGACGGCGGAGAAGGCCAGCGTCCGGGCTCCCACCAGCGGCCAGCGGGCGGTGTTCTCGGCACCCCGGGCCGTCCAGACCGAGAGGTCACGGGTCCACGGGGTGTCGCTGCAGGTCACCGAGAAGTACTCGGCGAGGAACTCCGGGCTGAGGTAGTCGCCGAAGACCCGCCGTGCCGTCGTCCGGGCGGCCGGGTCGGCGCCGGGCCAGTCCTCCAGGGCGGTCAGCGCGGTGGCCAGCAGGGAGAAGCCGTTGTTCATGCGGTAGATGCCCTGGATGGAGCCGTTGTCCAGCTGGTTGGGGCCGATGGTGAGCGTGCCGTCGACGAGCGGGGCGTCGTGCAGGGCGGCGCGCCGCTGCTCCCAGCGGGCCTTGACCTCGGCGGGCGTGGAGCCGTAGTGGTAGGTGCTGTCGCGCGCCGCCAGCCAGGGCAGGAAGTCCTCCTCGAAGCGGCGCTGGAAGCTCATCGGCTGGCCGAGCTGGAACTGCTCCCAGGTGCCGTCGAAGCCGATGTTGCTGTCCAGCACCATCCGCTCGACCCGGTTGGGGAAGAGCGTCGCGTAGTACGCCCCGATCATGGTGGCGTAGGACGGCCCGTAGTAGGTGATCCGCCGCTCGCCCAGAAGGGCGCGGAAGAGGTCGAGGTCACGGGCGGTCTGCTCGGTGGTCAGGTAGGGCAGCAGACCGCCGCTGCGCTCCTCGCAGTCGGCCGCGAGCTTGCGGGAGTTGGCGATGACGCGCTCCCGGGCGGCGGGGGAGTCGTCGCGGAAGTCCCCGGCGAAGAAGGCCTGGAACTCCTCCGGGGTCTGGCAGACGGCCCGGGTGCTGTGGCCCACCCCGCGCTGGTCGAAGCCCACCACGTCGTACGCGGCGCCGAGGGCCGGGGCGTCGTGGACGAAGCCGGCCGGGCGCAGCAGGCCCGTGCCGCCGGGGCCGCCGGCTGCCATCAGCAGCGTGCCGCGCCGTTCGGCGGGGTCGGCGACGCGGTGCCGGGAGACCGCGACGGTGACGTCCGGGCCGTCCGCCGGGTGGTGCCAGTCGCGCGGGACGGCCATGGTGGCGCACTCCAGCGAGGGCTCCTCGGTGCAGGGCTGCCAGGCGAGGTGCTGCTGGGCGTAGCGGGCGGGGACGGCGGGCGCGGCCGAGGCGCCGGTGGCCCCGGCGGTGGCGGGCAGGGCGACGGCGGCGAGCAGCACGGCTGCCAGGGCGGCGAGGGGCGCCCGGCGTCGGCGGGCGCGGGCGGGCGGGGCGGTGAGGGTCGCATTCGAGGTCACGTCGTTGATCATGTCGACCCGGAACGGCGTGATCGATAGGGCGCGCACCCGTCTTGGGGGTGGTGCCAGGGACACCCCCGCATGGTGTGCAGGCACCCGGGTGGGTCCCGGCCGGGCCCGGTGGCCTCGCCACGCCCGCCCAACTGACGGTGCGTCGCGCCCGCCCTACTGACGGTGCATCGCGCCCGCTCTGCTGACGGTGCGTCGCACCCGCCCTGCTGACGGTGCGCCGTGGCCGCGGCTGAGAGGTGGATCACATCTCCCGACCGGATGTCACACTCCGGGCGCCTGCTTCCTCTCCCTTCGGAACGCACCCGCCGGAACGTCGGCTGAACGCCAAGGAGTGCACGTGATGCGGAAGACAGCGGCCCTGCCCTGCGGCAGGGTGGCGAAGTGGGTCGTCCTGGCCCTCTGGGCGGTCCTGCTGGTCCCGGCCGTCCTGCTGGCCGGCCGGCTCGGTGACGTCGAGGAGAACGACAACTCGGCCTGGCTGCCCGGGAACGCGGAGTCGACCGGGGTCGTCGAACGGGCCGAGGGCTTCGGGCTCGCCGACGCCCTCCCCGCGATCGTGGTCTACGACCGGCCCGAGGGCGTCACCGCTGCCGACCTGGCCAAGGTCCGGGCCGACGCCGAGGCCTTCCAGGGCATCGAGAACGTCGTGGGGCAGCCGGAGGGACCGGTGGAGGCGCAGGACGGCAAGGCCGTCCAGACCGTGGTCCGGATCCGGAAGGACAGGACGGGCTGGGAGGGGATCGGCAAGGCCGTCGACGCGATGAGCAGGGTCGGCGAGGCGAACGCCGACGGTCTGGGGTTCCACGTCACCGGACCGGCGGGTCAGGCGTCCGACTCGATCAAGGCCTTCGGCGGGGGAGGCGGCCTGACCGTGATCACCTCGGTGGTGGTGGTCCTGATCCTGCTGGTCACCTACCGCAGCCCGGTGCTGCCACTGCTGCCGCTGCTCACCGCGGGCGGCGCCCTGGTCACCTCGGAGGCGGTGATCTACCTGCTGGCGAAGCACGCCGGACTCACCGTCAACAAGCAGACCGGCTTCATCCTGACGGTGCTGGTGTTCGGCGCCGCCACCGACTACGCGCTGCTCCTCGTCTCGCGGTACCGGGAGGAGCTGCGGCGGCACGAGGACCGGCACGAGGCGATGGCGGAGGCGCTGCGCCGTTCCGGCCCCGCGATCGTCGCCAGCGCCGCGACCGTCGCGGTCAGCCTGATGCTGCTGATGCTGGCCACCCTCAACTCCACCAAGGGACTCGGGCCGGCCTGTGCCGTGGGCATCCTGGTGGGGCTGCTCGCCATGGTCACCCTGCTGCCGGCCCTGCTGGTGATCTGCGACCGCTGGGTCTTCTGGCCGGTTCGGCCGTCGTACGGCTCGGTCGGGGCGGCCGAGGGTGGCGTCTGGACCAGGGTCGGTACCGCCGTCTCCGGCCGGCCGCGGATCGTGTGGATCGGCACCGCGCTCGTCCTCGGCGCCATGGCGGCCGGGGTGTTCGGGCTCAAGGCCGACGGGCTCTCCGCCACGGACCAGTTCACCGGCAGGCCGCAGACGGTCGTCGGCGAGGAGATCCAGTCCAGGCACTTCCCGGCCGGCTCGGGCGACCCCGTCGTCGTGGTGGCCGGGGCCGCCTCGGCGGAGCAGGTGAGGGCCGCGCTGTCCGGTGTCCCGGGAATCGCCGGGGTCTCGACGCCGATGGTCAAGGACGGTGAGGCCGTCATGCTGGGGGAGCTCAAGGACGCCCCCGGCAGCACGGCCGCGATGCGCACCGTCGAGCAGGCCAGGGCCGCAGTCCACCGGATCGGGGGCGCGGACGCGCAGGTCGGCGGCAACGCGGCGGTCGTCCTCGACACCCAGGACGCGGCCGCCCGCGACTCCCGGGTGATCATCCCCGTCGTGCTGGTCGTGGTGTTCCTGATCCTCGCGCTGCTCCTGCGGGCGGTCGTCGCACCACTGCTGCTGATGGCGACGGTGGTGCTGTCCTTCGGGGCGGCCCTCGGGGTGAGCAGCCTGGTGTTCGACCACGTGTTCCACTTCGCCGGCGCGGAGGCCTCCTTCCCGCTCCTGACGTTCGTGTTCCTGGTCGCCCTGGGCATCGACTACAACATCTTCCTGGTCACCCGGGTCCGCGAGGAGGCGCTGCTGCACGGCACCCGGCGCGGCGCGCTGACCGGCCTGTCCGCCACCGGGGGTGTGATCACCTCGGCGGGTCTGGTGCTGGCCGGCACCTTCGCGGCGATGGCCTCGCTGCCGCTGGTGTTCGCGGCCGAGCTCGGGTTCGCGGTGGCGTTCGGCGTGCTGTTGGACACCGTGGTCGTCCGCTCGGTGCTGGTCACCGCCCTGACCCTGGACGCGGGCCGGTGGATGTGGTGGCCCGGCCGGCTGTTCCGGCAGGAGGACGGCCACCGGCCCGCGGTGGGCAGGCGCGGCCTCGAACCCGTTCCCGCTGCGGGACGCCCGGCCCGGTGACCGGCCCCGGCCGGGTGCCGCCGACGAGCCGCCCCGGGAGGGCGCCGGTGGCACCGGGCCGGTCTCCGGGCGCGACCGGTCGACTACTGTATGCGCGGAAATGCGGGGGCGGTCGCGGCGCGAGGCCCCCGGCCCGACGAAGCATGGAGACACCACGTGGCAGAGACCCTCATCGCGACGCTGGAGACGACGCTCGGCACGATCAAGGTCAAGCTGTTCCCGAACCACGCGCCCAAGACCGTCCGCAACTTCGTGGAGCTGGCCCAGGGCGAGCGCGAGTGGACGCACCCGGAGACCGGGCAGACGTCGACCGACCGGCTCTACGACGGCACCGTCTTCCACCGGGTGATCGCCGGCTTCATGATCCAGGGCGGCGACCCGCTCGGCCTGGGCGTCGGCGGTCCGGGATACGAGTTCGACGACGAGATCCACCCGGACCTCTACTTCAACCGGCCCTACCTGCTGGCCATGGCCAACGCCGGGAAGCGGCAGGGCCGGGGCACCAACGGCTCGCAGTTCTTCATCACGGTCGGTGCGACCCCGCACCTCTACGGCAAGCACACCATCTTCGGCGAGGTCGTCGAGGGCGCCGACGTGGTGGACGCGATCGCCAAGGTCGACACCGACGGCAGCGACCGCCCGGTCGAGGAGGTCGTCCTCACGAAGGTGACCGTCGAGCGCCTCGGCGCCTGACGGCGGACGTGCCGGGGCCCCTGCCCCGCCGGCCCAGGGGCCCCGGCACGCGGTCGCACCCCCGCGATTCCCGGCCCGCACCTCCTTCTTCGGGTGGTGCCGGGGACACCCCGTGACCGCCGGCCGGCGCCCGGGGCCGCTGTGCCCGGCTTGCCGGTACCGCGTCCCGGGGAACGGCCGAGGCCCCTCACCCCGGCCGGACCGGGGTGAGGGGGCCTGCGGATCAGCGGTGTTCACTCAGGAGCGTGGAGAGCTGCCGGTCAGTGCCATGCGTCGCAGGCGACGACGTAGGTGTCCATGTTGTAGATACAGGCCCGGACCCAGTTGCCGGGGCCGTCGTAGATGGGCTCGCCCCAGGCGGAGGTGTTCACCACCGTGCTGATGATGCCGTCCCAGGTGCTGCCGCCGTCGTAGGACCGGTCCATGTAGGTGTCGAAGTTGGCGTTGGCGGCGTAACCCTGCTGCGTCGCCCACTCGTGGTGGTTCTTGTCCAGGGTGGTGGCGAGGGTCCACCGGCCCCAGCTGACGCTGTCGCACTGGTCCCAGTACACGCCGAGGTTGCAGTTGTGCTCGGTGGTGGGTTGCATTCCGGTGTTGAGCCGGGTGCCCTCCTCGTGGTTCTTGGCCTCGGCGGCGAGCTTGATCTTCGCCTGGTCCGTGGCCGCGCGCTGTGCCGGGGTGAGAACGGCGAGCTGCTGGTTGCCGCCGATGATGACCGGATTGTCGAACGATCCGAGCGGTGCCTGCGGGTTGTAGCCGTGGCGGCCGGCGGCGGCCTGGACGGGGGAAGCGGCGTTCGCCGGGGCGGCGAGGGTGCCGAGCGTGGTGGTGGCGGCGACAGCCGCGAGAACGGCGGCGAGCTTGAGGCGGATGGTCACGGAGTGTTCCTCTTCTTCCGATGGACGGCGACGGCGGCGCGGCGTGAAGGGGTACGACCGTGCCCTGGCCGCCCGATGCGGCGGCAGGCCGTCAACTTCTCACCCCTGACCGGCGCTTACGTCGGCCTGTTGTCTCCAGCGCTAGGAAATCTAGGCTCGATCGGCATGCTCCGGTGCGCGTGCCGTGCAGGGTCTCCTGACACTGCATGCAGTGCGGGCCGGAGGGCGTTCTCGCGGTGATCGGTCGGAGTGAGGCCGTACGCCTCGCGGAAGGCGCGGCTGAAGGCGGTGGCGTTGGAGAAGCCCCAGCGGCCCGCGATCGCTTGGACGGAGTGGTTCCTCAGCTCCTGGCGCGCGAGGTCGGCGTGGCAGCGTTCGAGCCGGCGTCGGCGGATGAAGGCCGCGACGCTGAGGGGTTGCCCCTCGAAGAGTGCGTAGAGGCCGCGCAAGGAGATGTTGTGCCGGTCGGCGATGGCCAGGGGCGTGAGGTCCGGGTCGCCGAGGTTGTGCTCGATGAAGCCGGTGATCCGCTGCCGCATGGCCTGGGCGCGGGCCTCGGCCGGTGCCTCGCCCAGGGCTCCGAGATGCTGGGCCAGGCAGGCGGCGGCCAGGTCGACGGCGATGGATCCCAGGCGGCTGGTCTCCTCGGCCTGGCAGTCCGGACCGTGCGCGACGAGTGCGCCCAGGAAATCGGCGAGTATCGCTCCTGTTCCTCCGGTCACGGGGATGGGCTGTGCGAGGAGACGGTCCACCCTGTTCGGCCGCAGCGGCAGGACGGACCGGGGTATCTGCAGCACGATCGCCCGGACTTCGCCGCCGTCGGAGCTGCCGTGGCTCTCCACAGCACGTGAGGCGTCCGTCCATAACGTGTCCCCCGCGATCACCGTCCCACGGCCGGGCCGGGGCACCCGCAGGGCGCGTTTCGTCGTCAGCACCAGCTGGTACTGCTCGGGATCACCCCGTGGGACACGGACCGGGGTGTGGTGTGACCGGAACGGCGAGAAGGCGAACGTCGAAACCTGCACGGGCCCCAGTCCCAGGTTCGTGATCTCGGCACGGAAGCCGGCCAGGTGTTCCGTGCCGGGCGCGACGAGCATCAGCTCACCGGACGCCGTCTCACCCGGCCCCGTCCCACCGGACCGGGTGAACCGGTCCGCCGACGCCACGTCAGCAGCAGTTGCACTGCACGATTTCACGAAACCTCCAGATGTTCACGGTGTGACAGGAACCCGGTCCTCCCGCCGGCGGCGATGCACGCTCCGCCGACGACCGGACCGCTCGGCGGCCGGGCCGCCCGCCTCAGTAGGCCGCGGTGAAGCGGGTGCGGTGGTGGGCGGGTCGCTCGGCCTCGTCGAGCAGGGCGACGGCGAGGTCCTCCATGGAGATGGCGGAGACGCCGTCGGCGTCGACCAGCAGCTCGTCCCGGCCGAGGCGGTAGCAGCCGGTGCGCTCGCCCGGTTCGAGGAGGGCGGCGGGGCTGAGGTAGGCCCAGTCGACCTCGGTGTCGGCCTGGTAGAGGGCGAGCTGCTCGTTGCAGGCGAGGGCGATCGGGAGCCAGCCGGGCGGGAAGTCGGGGCCGTCGATGACGGTGGCACCGCCGCCGCCGGGCAGGGTGAGGCTGCCCGCGCCGCCGACGGCCAGCAGCCGTGCGCCCGTTCCGGCCGTGCCGGCCAGCAGGCCCTTGGTGGCGGTGGCCAGTTCGCCCTCGCTGCCGGGCGCCGGGCGGGTGGCGCTGATCACCACGTCCTGGCCGGTGGCCAGCCGGGCGACGTCCTCGGGGTTGCGGGCGTCGCCGATGGCGATGGTGGCGGCTCCGGGCAGGCTGTGCGGCCTGGCGGGGTCGCGGAGGACGGCGGTGACCTGGTGGCCGCGGGCGACGGCCTCGGCCACCACCCGGCTGCCGACGTTGCCGGTGGCGCCGAACACGGTGATGCGCATGGGGTTCTCCAGTTCCGGAAGGGGGACGTACGGTCCCGGGCGGTGCACGCGCTCGGGCGGCGTGCACGGTCAGGCGGTGTGCGTGCTCAGCGGGTTGGTTCGGCGACGGGCTGCTGCGTCGCGGCGGCCTCGGCCGACGCGGGTCGCCCGGCCGGGGGGAGCGGGCTCTCCGGGGCGGTGGTCCGGGGGCGCTGGTTCTGGGCGGCGACCAGTGATCCGAGCACGATGACCGCGCCGACCCCCTGGACGGGCGAGAGGTCCTGACCGAGGACCAGCCAGCCGAGGGCGGTGGCGACCACGGGGCTGAGCAGCCCGAGGAAGGTGACCGAGGTCGGCGGCAGCGCCCGGATCCCGCGGAACCAGAGCGCGTACGAGACGGCGGCGCCGATCAGGCCGAGGTAGGCGTAGCCGAGCAGGTTGGCGCCGGTGAGGTGGGACGGCGGTGCGCCCTCCACCAGGAGCGCGACCGGGGCGAGCATCAGGCCGCCGGCGGTGAGCTGCCAGCCGGTGGTGGCGAGCAGCGGGGCGGGCGAGGTCCAGCGCTTGGAGAGGACGACGCCGGTGGCCATCACGACGGCGCCGCCGAGCGCGGCCGCGACTCCCAGGGCGTCGAGCTGGGCGTTGGCCCGCAGCACCAGCAGGCTGACCCCGATCACGCCGGCGATGCCGGAGAGGAGGGTGCGCAGCGAGAGCCGGTCGCCGAGCAGCCCGGCGGAGAGCCCTGCGGCGATCAGCGGCTGGACGGCGCCGACGGTGGCGGCGACCCCGCCGGGCAGGCGGTAGGCGGCGATGAAGAGGAGGGCCATGAACGCGCCGATGTTGAGCGCGCCCAGCACCAGTGAGCGCCACCACCAACTGCCCTTCGGCAGACGGCGGGTGATGGCGATGAGGAGCAGTCCGGCGGGCAGTGCGCGGAGCACCGCGGCCAGCAGCGGGCGGTTGGGCGGGAGCAGTTCCGTGGTGACGAGGTAGGTCGACCCCCAGACGGCGGGGGCGAGCGCGGTCACCAGCACGATTCCGAGTCGGTTCCTAAGCACCCGGCAAATGTATCTCAGCGCTAAGACATCTGGGTCCGGCCGGGTGAATCGGGTGCTGTGAGGTATCTCACCGCTAAGACATCGTTTGGGGGTCGTCTAGGCTGGAGCGGTGGCAGACCATGTGGACCGACTGGTGCGGCAGTGGGGCGCGGAGCGCCCCGACCTCGACGTTTCCCCGATGGAGGTGATCGGCCGGCTCAAACGCCTCACCCGCCTGGTGGAGGCCGAGCTGAAGCGGAACTTCGCCGCGCACGACCTGGACACCCCGTCCTTCGACGTCCTGGCCACCCTGAAACGCAGCGGCCCGCCCTACCGGCTCACCCCCACCGGGCTGATGGAGTCCGCGATGGTCACCTCCGGGGCGATCAGCCAGCGCCTCGACCGGCTGGAGGCCCGAGGCCTGGTGACCCGCACCCCGAGCGGGTCCGACGGCCGCAGCCGCGACGTCGCCCTCACCCCCGAGGGCCACGCCCTGGTCGACCGCGCCCTCCCCGATCACCTCACCACCGAACGGCGCATCCTGGCCGACCTCGACCCGCAGCAGACCGAGGCCCTGATCGACGCCCTGCGGACGGTGCTCGCGACCTTGGGGGAGGGCGACGAGGCCGGGTGACCGGCCCGCCCTCCGCGGCGCGTCCGACCTTCCCCGCCGGGCGCACGGCGCGGATCGCCGGACACACCCTCAGGGGTTGACCGCGAGGGCCTTGAAGAAGGTGTAGTGGAACGTCCCGCCCGCCTCCGCCGTGCGGCGCAGGTCGACGACGCCCCGGTCGAACGCGGCCGGGGAGGTGAGGCCGGCCGCGACCGCGTCGTCGCGCACCGACTCGACCATCGCGACGAAGGTGCGGCGGGTGAACCCCTCCATCAGTGCCGGGCGGCTCCCGTCCGCGTAGACGGTCCGCGGGCGGACCGCGACGTCGTCGAACCCCGCCGCCGTCAGCAGCGGGTGCAGCCGACGCCCGATCAGGCCGTCGCCGCCCGCGCCGGCCTGCAGCCGCACCAGGTGGTCCACCGTCGCGCGGGCGGCGGCGCTCTCCGGGTGGAAGAAGGCCGAGCCGTGGTCCCCCTCGATCACCGTGACCGTGCCGCCCGGCCTCAGCACCCGGCGCAGGGCGGCCAGGGCGGCCACCGGGTCCGCCAGGTGCTCCAGCACGAAGCAGAGGAAGACGTGGTCGAACGCGCCGTCGGCGAACGGCAGTTCGTGCAGGTCCCCGTGGTGCCACGTCACCTCGGCGCCGGGCGCGTGCGCCGCCACCCGGGCACGCGCCTCGGCGAGCGAGTCGGCCGAGATGTCGGCCGCCGTCAGCCGCACGCCGGGACTGCCCGCCAGCAGGTGCAGCGTCTGCGCCCCGACGCCGCACCCCGCCTCCAGCACCCGGCTGCCCGCCGGGTACGCCGTGTCCGCGTGCAGCAGCTCCGCGAGGGTGTCCGCCTGGTCGCCGAGCCGCTGCGCCTCGGTGGCCGAATAGCCGTGGACGTAGCCGTGGCGCTCCGCGGGGGCGGCGGTCCTCGGCTGCGCGGTGGTCTCCTGGAATTCCTTCTCCGTCGTCATGTCCCCACCCTGGCGTCCACAATGGACCGGTGAACAGGTCCATAGAGCCGGCCCTCGACAGGTCCAAACTGGTCGGTGCCGACTTCCTCCAGCTCGACACCGCCGACGCACCGCCGGGCGGCCTCGCCGACTGGCTGGCCGGCCGGTTGCGCCGGGCGATCGCGGACGGCCGCCTCCCCGCCGGCAGCCGGCTGCCCGCCACCCGGGTGCTCGCCGCCGAGCTGAGGGTCTCCCGAGGGGTCGTCACCGACGCCTACGGGCGGCTCGCCGAGGAGGGCCAGATCGCCGGCCGGGGCAGGGCCGGCACCGTCGTCGTCGCCACCCCGGCCCCGCCGCCCCCGCCGGCCGGGCCTCCCACACCGGCACCCGCCCCGTTCGACGCCGCGCCCGTCCCCGCGAGCTTCGACGCGCTGCGCGCCGCCCCCGCCCGGATCAACCTCTCGCCCGGCGTCCCGGACCTCGCCGCCTTCCCCCGCGCCGCCTGGCTGCGCGCCGAACGCGCCGTCCTCGACGGGCTCTCCGCCCACGAGTTCGGCTACGGCGACCCCCGCGGCACCCCCGCGCTCCGCCGGGCCGTCGCCCACTGGCTGGCACGCAACCGGGGCATCCGCGCCGACCCCGACGAGGTGCTGATCGTCGCCGGCGCGGCCCAGGCCCTCGCCCTGCTCGGCCAGGTGCTCGGGCAGGCCGGCCTCACCGAGGTCGCCGTCGAGGACCCGGGCTCGCTCGGCACCCGCCAGCACCTCGGCCACTGGCTCACCGCCACCCCGCCCGTCCCGGTCGACGCCGACGGCATCCGCGTCGACGCGCTCCGCGCCACCGGCGCCCCCGCCGTCCTGCTCACCCCCGCCCACCAGTTCCCGGCCGGCGTCGTGCTCGGCGGCGAGCGGCGCCGCGAACTGCTCCGCTGGGCCGGCGAGGGCGGCCTCGTCATCGAGGACGACTACGACGCCGAACACCGTTACGACCGCGCACCCGTGCCCGCCCTGCGCGGCGTCCTCCCCGAACAGGTCTGCTACACCGGCAGCGTCTCCAAGCTGCTCGCCCCCGCCCTGCGCACCGGCTGGCTGATCGTCCCGCCCCGCCACCGCGAGGCCGTCCTCGCGGCCAAGCGCTTCGCCGACCTCGGCAACGCGGTCCTGCCGCAGCTGGTGCTGGCCCGGCTGATGGAGACCGGCGAGCTGGAACGCCACCTGCGCCTGCTGCGCCCGCGTCACCGTCGGCGCCGGGACGCGATGATCGCCGCGATCGGCGCCCACCTGCCGGGCGCCGTCGTGCACGGTGCGGCGGCCGGGTTGCACCTGATGGTCACCTTCCCGGCCGGGCTCGACTGCACGGACACCGAACTCGCCACGGCCGCGCTCGCCCACGGCGTCAAGGTGCAGCCGCTCTCCTGGCACGCCCGGCTGCCGCACCCGCCCGGGTTGGTGCTCGGCTACGCGGCCGGCGCGCCGGGCGAGATCACGGAGGGCGTCGCGGTGCTGGGCGGACTGCTACGGCGGATGGGGTAGCGGGCGCGTTGCGCGGAGCCCGGGCGGGCCGGATCCCGGTAGCCTGACGCACCGGAGCGGCCGGCCCCGGCGGGCCCCGCGCCCGGATTCGATCACGCCGCTCCTCCGTTCACACCGCTCCTTCGTTTCACCAGCTCCTTCGTTTCACACCGTTCCAGAGTCCCGTCCCCTCGCGGTCCCGTCCCTCCGCGGTTCCGTCCCCCTGTCCGGGAGGTCCGATGCCGTCGCTCCGACGGACCGTCCGGGTCACGGCCCTCATCCTGCTGCTGACCGCCATGACCCCGGCCCCGGCCGGTTCCGCGCGCGGAACCCACCGGCCGCCGCCCACTGTGGAGAGGAAGAGCCCCATGCCGAACGAGGACTCCCGCCGGCTCGCCGGCCGGCGCATCGTCTACTCCTACGCCGGGCCGACCCCGCCGGCGGCCCTGCTGCAGACGATCCGCGAGGGCCGGGCGGCAGGCGTCATCCTGTTCGGCGAGAACATCACCTCGCCCGACCAGCTCCGCACGGCCGTCGGGCAGCTGCGCCAGGCCGCCGCCGAGGCCCCGGGCGCCCTCCCGCTGCTGCTGATGACCGACCAGGAGGGCGGCAAGGTCCGCCGGCTGCCCGGTGCTCCCGAACTCTCCGCCCGCCGCACCGGGCTGGCGCCCGACCCGGTCGCCGAGGCCGCCCGCTCGGGCGTCGGCGCCGGCCGCAACCTCGCCGACGCCGGCCTGAACACCAACCTCGCGCCCGTCCTCGACGTCTTCGACACCCCCGACAACTTCATCGACCACTTCGAGCGCTCCTACGGCCAGGACCCCTCCGTGGTGGCCGGGTTGGGCGCCGCCTTCCTGGCCGCGCAGCAGGACCTCGGCGTCGCGGCCACCGCCAAGCACTTCCCGGGCCTCGGCGCCGCCGCGCGCGACCAGAACACCGACGTGGAGCCCGTCACCCTGCCCGTCCCCCTCGCCGAACTCCGCGCCCGCGGCGAGGAGCCCTACCGCGCCGCCATCGCGGCCGGCGTCCGCCTGGTCATGACCTCCTGGGCGGTCTACCCCGCCCTCGACCCGGACCGCCCGGCCGGCCTGTCGCCCACCGTCGTCCAGGGCGAACTCCGCGACCGCCTCGGCTTCCGGGGCGTCACCGTCACCGACGCACTCGAAGCCGGCGCCCTGGACCCGTTCGGGGACACCCCCGTCCGGGCCCTCGCCGCCGCCGAGGCGGGCATGGACCTCCTGCTCTGCTCCGCCCGCGACATCGAGCAGGGCGATGCCGCCGCCGTCGCCCTGGCCGACGCCCTGGACAGCGGCCGCCTGGACCGCCAGGCCTTCCTCGACGCCCTCCACCGGGTCGACGCCCTGCGCTCCGGCCTTGCTGCGGGCGGCCGGTAGCCCGCCGGCGAGACGGCCGGCGTCCTCGCCGATCACCCGCTCGCCCTCTCGGGGTCGAGCAGCTCGCGCAGGTCGAGGATGCGGTAGCCGCGGGCACGGACGGCGTCGATGATCAGCGGCAGCGCCTCGGCGTCCAGGCAGCCGTGGTCGGGGCTCTCGTCGGGCGCGCCGACGTGGAGCTGGAGGATCGCGCCGGGAACGAGGGCGGCGAGGGCGCGGTCGGCGGCCTTGGCGGGGGTCATGCCGCCGGCGGGGCCGAGGTAGCCGTTGGTGTCGGCGGTGAATTCGAGGTCGGCGAAGCCGAGCGCGTTGACGTCGGCGATCCGCTGCGGCGTGGTCTCGCTGTAGGGGAAGCGGAAGAAGGGCAGCGGCTCGGCGCCCGAGGCGGTGCGGATCGCCGCGTCGGCGCGCAGGACCTCGGCGCGTGCCTGTTGCGGGCCGAGCTCGGTGAAGTACGGGTGGCTGTACGAGTGGTTGCCGAGGCCGTACCCGGCGAGGGCGATCGCCCGGACGGCGTCGGGGTGCTGCTCGGCGAACCGCCCGGTGGGGAAGAAGGCGGCGGGTGCGGCACGCTCGCGCAGCTCGGCCAGGACGGCGTCGAGGCCGGTCTCGTCCCAGGCGGCGTTGAAAGTGAGCGCCACCACCCGCTCCTCGGTGGGCAGCCGGCGGACCTCGCCGCCGAGCAACGACGCGGGTGGGGCGGCCGCCGCGGTCGGCGTGAAGGTGACGGCCAGGGCGGCGGTCAGAACGGCGGTGATCCGGAGGAGTCGCTTCACGTCCGTCCAACGCCCGAGGCCGGGTCGAGGGCACGGGCCACCTCGGTGTTGTTCGGCGGCATTCACCTGCGGTCAAGGGCCAAGATCACGCCATCGAAAGGCTGTTTTCCGGTCTGTCCGATGAGTCGATGGCCCAATCGCCGGTGGGCATTCGAATCATGTGCCAGGGTTACGGCATGGCACATGTGAAATGTCACATGTGCGGAACTGTATGACGTTGTGAAACGGAGAAGCGGATGAACCGACTCACCCTGCTCGCGGCCGGTGTCGCCGGGGCGGCGACCCTCCTGGCCATCCCCGCCGAGGCCGGCGCGGCGACCGCCACGACCACGACCACGACCGTCACCTGCGGCGCCTCCGGCCTTCAGGCCGGTCTGTCGACCAAGGTGTGCGCCGAGATCACCGGCACCGGTGTCGCGTTCTACGGCCAGATCTCCCTGGCCGGGCCGCCGAGCCCGGGCAGCCCGGAGCTGCCGACCCGGCAGCTGCTGACCGGCCTCTCCGGCCAGGTGGTGGGCGGCGCCTCGCTCGGCTCGGTGAGCGGGGGCACGTTGTTCAAGGCCAGCACGGTGCAGGTGCGGGGTGTCGGCGGCACGGTGACGTGCGGCTCGACCGTGCACGGCAGCTTCAGCGTGGCCGACTTCCCGTGGAACCCGGCTCCGGTGACCGTCGACGTCGTGGTGCCGTGTTGATGACTCGCCGGTAGTGCAGCAGGGCCCGGGGGTTGGCGGACTCCCGGGCCCTGTTCGTTCGTCGGGGAGGGGACCGGAGGGGGCCGGCAGGGGGAGTCCGGCGGGGGAGGGGTGGCGGCGGCGGTCGGCGGCCGGGTGCGATGACGACTTGAAGAATTCTTCATCCGCAAGGGATGATGCTTCCCGGCCGCACCGGGCCACCGGGCAGCCCGCCGATCGCGCGCCCCCGGGCACCAGCGAACAGCAGGGAGAAGGCGGACGATGGCGGTCCCGCTGTACCAGGCCAAGGCGGAGTTCTTCCGTACCCTCGGGCACCCGGTCCGCATCCGCGTGCTGGAGCTGCTGCAGGACGGGCCGCGGCCGGTGCGCGAACTGCTGGCCGAGATCGAGGTCGAGGCCTCCAACCTCTCCCAGCAGCTCGCGGTGCTGCGCCGGACCCAGCTGGTCACGGCCACCCGCGAGGGCAACACCGTGGTCTACGCGCTGAGTACGCCGGACGTCGCCGACCTGCTGCGCGCCGCCCGGCGCATCCTCACCGACCTGATCGCCGACCAGGGCACGCTGCTCACCGAGCTCCGCGCGCCCGGTCGGTGAGCACCGGGCGGACGTCGTGCCGACGCCCGCCCGGACCATGCGCGACGACCGCCCGACCCGAAGGAGACCCGGCCATGGCCGACGGCATCAGCGACGAGAAGAGCAGGCGCAAGGCCATGCTGATCCGCGCGGGCATCTACATCTTCGCCACGCACCTCTTCGCCGGGTTCGTCATCCTGCTGTTCAGTCTCGGAGGCCGTCGCTGAGGGGGTGACCGTCACCGAGGCGCTGACCGTCCCTGCGGCGGTGACCGTCCTTGAGGCACTGATCATCACTGACGCGGGGGCCGTCACCGGCGCGGGGGCCGTCACCGACGTAGCGGCGGGAGGTGCTGGTCCAGGCCTGCACGCCGTCGACCAGCTCCCGGGTGCCGTTCAGGTACCAGTGGCCGGCCGGGTGGCGGAGCAGCAGGCGCCGCCGGAGCGTGTCGCTCTCCTCCCGCAGGCGCGCGACCCGGTCGCGGACCTCGGCCGCGGCCTGGGTGCGGGTGCAGCCGCGGACGCGTTGCAGGGTCAGCACGGTGTTGAAGGCGGCCGCGGCCTGCCGCTCCTCCCGCTCCAGCGAGTAGAGGTCGTTGATGAGCGTCGCGGCGTCGGCGGTGTGCGCGCGCAGCCGGTGCAGCGCGGGGTCGGCGTGCAGCCGGGCCGGCGCGTCGGCGCCGTGGACGCGCTCCAGTATGTTCATGAACGGGTAGAGGCAGCTGGCGTGACGGCGCAGCCGCAGGGTCTCGGTCAGGCCGGGGGAGGTGCGTCCGGCCCGGTGCGCGGACTCGGTGAGGAAGGTCTCCAGACAGGAACGCCACTCGGCGGCGCTCCGCCCGCGCCAGACGGGCGACATCGCGTCGCACTGGCGCTCCCACAGTTCCCGCCAGGAGTGCAGCAGCGGGGAGTCGCCCGCCGCCGGAGCGGGAACGTCGCCCGTCAGGACGGCGAGCAGCGGGTGGACGACGGCACGGGCCTGCGCCGGGCGGTGTCCCGGCGGGCCGTCGAAGCGGTCGTCGAGGATGGTGAACCAGCCGAGGACGTCGACCAGCAGGTCGAGCTCGGCGCCGCGCGCCCGGGGGTAGGCGTGGCCGATCAACCCGGGTAGCGCGTACGCCTGGTAGCGCGGCAGCTCGGCGGGGCGGAGCAGGCCGTGGTGGAGTGCCCAGTCGGCGTGCCGGGTGGTGGCCGTGAGCAGTTCGCCGGGAAGGCGGCCGGCCGTGGCGGGTGGGCGTGGCGCCGGATGCGCGGGCGCGGCCGGCCGCGGGACGGCGGCGATCCGCGGGGCGCCGGCGGTACCTGCGGAAGCGGCGGCGGCCCGTTCGACGGCGGCCCGGGTGGTGCCGGTCGGTGTCGGGTCCGCCTGCAGGGGGCGTGCCTCGGCGGTGCCGGTTGGTGCGGGGGTCGCGGGAGTGATGCCTGCCTGCGCGCTGCCAGGTGGTGCGGGGTCCGTCTGCGCGCCGCCCCCTCGTGCCTCCGGTCGTGCCGCTGCACCGGGGGCCTCGCGCGGGGCGAGTCGGACGCGCAGGCCCTGGGCCTGGACAGTGGTCCAGACGACCTCGCGGGCCCGGGCGCCCGGCACGGCCGTCGGCCGCCAGCGGCGCAGGATCGCGGCGGCGGCCACGGTCAGCTCCGCCCAGGCGAACGCCTCGCCGATGCACTTGTGCTTGCCCGCCCCGAACGGCAGGAACGCCCGCGGCCGGGTGCCCGCCGAGCCGCCGCCCTCGTGCCAGCGGCCGGGGTGGAAGCGCAGCGGGTCCGGGTGGAGCAGCGGGTCGCGGTGCAGCGCGGTGAGGCTGTAGAGCAGCTCGGTACCGGCCGGGATCCGGTAGCGGCCGAGCTCGACCGGCACGCTCGCGGTGCGCATCAGGAAGGCGTTCGGCGCGTGCAGCCGCACCACCTCCCGGGTGACGCTGTGCGTGTACGTGAGCCGGGCGAGCGCCTCCGGGGTGGGGACGGTGCCCGCCGGGAGGTGCTCGTCCAGCTCGGCGAGGACGAGGGCCTCCACCCGCGGGTGCCGGAGCAGTTCGTCGATCAGCCAGGTGAGCGTGGTGGAGACGGTCTCGGTGCCCGCGCCGAACATGGTGATCGCCTCGGAGCGCACGTCCGCCTCGGTGAGCGGGCGGCCGGTGGCGGGGTCGGTCGCGGCGCGCAGCAGGGCGGGCAGTGTGTGGGCCGGGTTGCGGCCGGGCTGCTCCTCGCCGCCGAAGGGGCAGCCGGCGGGCCGGGCGCCGCGGTCGGAGGCCTGGTCGACGGCCTGGTCGACCACCTGGTTGAGCACCCGGACGGCGGCGTCGAACCGCCGGTTGACCGGCAGCGGCACCCGGGCGAGGGCGGGGTGCGGGTAGAGGGACTGGACGATCTGGCCCTTCACCAGGTCGGGCAGCGCCCGGTGGAAGGCGAGCGTCGCGTCCTCGCTCAGCCGCGCGTCGAACAGCGTCCGGGTGACGATCTCCAGCGCGAGGTGGTTCATCTCCCTGGCCACGTCGAGGACCTGGCCGGGCCGCCAGTGTGCCGCGCGCTCCTCCGTGACCCGGTGCATCACCGCGAGGTAGCCGGCCATCCGGTCCTGGCCGAAGGCGGGCTGGACGACCCGGCGGCGGTCGCGGTGCGCCTGTCCCTCGGACATCAGGAGGCCGTCGCCGAAGGCGGTCCTGAGGGTGTCCTGGACGGCGCCGCGCGGGCAGTCGTGGGCGCGTGCCACCAGCAGGGTGTGGACCAGGCGGGCGTCGGTGACCACGCAGACGGTGCGCGGACCGAGCCGGATCCGTACCACTCCGCCGTGGCGGGAGAGCGAGCCGAGGAAGCCGAGCGGGTCGCGGAGCAGGGCGGGGGCGTGGCCGAGGACGGGGAGTGCGCCCGGCGCGAGCGGGGGAACGGTCGGCGCTCCCGGCTGGGGGGCGTCCCTGGAGGGGGCGATCGGTCTACGGGGCTCGGTCGTCAGGGACATGACATTCTCTCTCAAGCAGTTGGACCTGCGCGGCGGGCCCGCCGGAGCCGCCGCCGCGACAGGCGGCATCCGGGGGCCCCGGCCAGCGCGGACCCCCGCGCGCGCCACAGACAGAGGGCGCACGTCATAGAAAACGCGCCGGTCCCGTGAGCGTTGCGCCGTACGCGGGGGGATCACCCCATCGGTGGATCGTGCCGCCCCGGCCCGGGCGCGGCGCGCGCGGTGGGCGCGTTGACCGACGGTGGTGTGGTAGCGGCACGCACCGGTGACCCCCCGTCGGCAGATCCGGCGGCTCCACCGTCAGGCCCGGCGGCTTCACCGGCATAGTCGGCGACCCGCCGGCGGATCGAGCGGGCTCCACCGTCAGGCCCGGTGGCCGCGCCGGACCGCGGCAGTCACCCGGCCGGTCAGCCGGTCGGCCGCCGCGGCGAACCCCTCGGCGGCCGCCACGGGTTGCCCGAACCACTCCTCCCAGCCGTCCACCACCTCGCCCGCCACCTCGACCTCGGTCCCCGCCCGCCAGGGCGGCCCCCAGCTCAGGTCGAACCCGCAGCGGCGCGGGAAGCCGAGTGAGCAGACCACGAGCAGGCCCGGTGTCTCGACGAAGCCGGTGACGGTGGCGGCGACGATCCACTCGTTCCGGTGATACTCCAGGCCGGCCCCGGTCCGGCCCGCCCGGACGCCGAGCCCGGTGGCAATCCGGCGGATCCGGCCGGCGGCGAGGGCGAGTGCGGCCTCGACGGCGGGGGCCTCGGCCTCGGTGAGGGCCGGGAAGACCCAGCGCGGGTCGCCCTGGTCCAGGGGGATCGTCTCGGTCACGGACGGGAGTTTGGCCCGGAACGGCGCACGTCCGCAACCGGCCGTCGGGTGCTGTGACCGGTACGGCGGAGCGGCGCGGACGGCGGCGCGCCCGCCCCCGGACGCCGCCGCATCCTGGTTCGGGTCTGACCTGGGCGGACGGGCCGGGCGGGGCCGGTCGCCGTTGCCCCACAGGCAGGGTCTTTAGGCCCTCGGCCGGAGGGCCTCCGACGGTCCAGCATGGTCCGGAACCGTCCGGCACGTGCCGGAGACCCCGGCATGGTCCGGCCCCGAGGAGGACCCTGATGACCCGTCTGCGCCACCGGCCCGCCCCTGAGGTACGGGTGGAGATACGCGGCGAGCTGCCTCGCGAGGACGCCGAGTACGCGCGGGTACGGGCGCTGGAACTGTTCGCGGCGCTCGGCCCGGGAGTGCACGGGGCCAGGGTCCGGCTCACCCGGATGCGCGACCGGGCGGTGACCCGGCCGGTCGTGGCGCAGGCCGCTGTCGTGCTGGACGGCGACGGTCCGGTCCGGGTCCAACTGTCCGCCAGGACCGTCCGCGAGGCGGTGGACCTCGCGCTCGGCACGCTCGCCGCCCGGGCCGCCCGGCTGCGTGAGCAGGGGGACATCGGGCTGGCCGCGGTGTACGAGAGCGCCTACCGGCCGCAGTTCACCCCGCGCCCGCTGGCCGAACGGCAGATCGTCCGGCGCAAGTCGGTCGTCCTCGCCCGCCGCACCCCCGACGAGGCGGCCCGCGAACTGCTCGCCCTGGACCACGGCTTCCACCTCTTCGTGGACGCGCTCACCGGACAGGACAGCCTGGTCCACCGCCGGCCGATGAGCGGTGGCCTGCGGCTGATCCGTGCCCACTCGACCGCGCGGCTCGGCGGATCCGCCCTCCCGCTGTCCGAGAGCCTGCACCCCGCGCCCCGCCTCGACGTGGCCGAGGCCGCCCGGCGGCTCTGGCTCACCTGCTGGCCGTTCGTCTTCCACACCGATCCGGACGACGGCCGCGGCCGGGTGCTCTACCGCCGTTACGACGGCCATTACGGCCTGATTGCGCCGGTGACGGAGGCCTCCTGACGGGCAGAACCCATTCGGCGCCCCACGGCGCCGGGGACCAGCGCGCGCGTGACCCACCGACGGGCACACCCCTCAAGCGGAAGGCGGGACCAGGACCATGGACTGCGAAGAAGTCATGCTGACCGTCCGGATCACCGCGGCCGAGCGGGCCCTGCTGCGCGAACTGGCGCGCGGCCACGGCAGCGACGTCTCGGAGGTGGCGGCGGACGGGCTGCTCGACGTCATTCCGGCCCTGCACGACGACACCGCGGCGCTGCGGCTGCTGCGCGTCCTCGCCCGTCCCACGCCCTGCGCCGTCATGCTCTGGCTGCCCGCGCCCGTCGCCGACCTGCTCCCGCTGCTCGGCGACCGGATCGCCCTCGCGGGCGGGCTGCGGACGTGCCCCGCCAGCGCCGCGCTCGCCGCCGCGCTGCGGCTCTGGCTGGCCGGCGACCCGGCCCGGTTGGCCGCCTCCCTCGCGACCATGCACGCCCCGGTCGCCCGTCGGATCGCCGCCCCCGTGCTGAGCGTGGCGGCCTGACCGGACGTCGGTCCGGATCGGGTGGCGGCCTGGCCGGACGGCGGCCTGACCGCGTTGTCGTGCCGCCCCACGTCGTCTGCCGACCGCGCCGTCGTGGTTGCCGGGGTGACATCCGGCCGAAGGTGACGTCCTGCCGGAGGTGACGTTCGGTCGGGGGCGACGTCCGGCCGGGGGCGACGTCCGGCCGGGGGCGACGTCCGGCCGGGGGCGACGTCCGGCCGGGGGTGACGTCCGGCCGAAGGTGACGACGGTGCGGCTGTGCCCGGTGGGTCGCAGTGGCATGTCCGGGGCGGAAAATCAGCTGGTCAGAGCTATGGCCACGGCCACCCGGCGGGTCTAGCATTCCGGTCACGGCAGCCGGAACCCGGACCCCCGGGCAGCCCGGCCGGGTGGCCGCCACCACCCCCTGCCGGGGAGCGCGTACCCCCCGAGCGCGCTCCCCGGCTCCGCCGCGCGCCTGCTCGCATGCCGGCCCGTAAGCCCGCTCGCGCGCCCATGCCCGCGCCCCGCCGCTCGCCGTTGTGCGACCCGCTGCGCACCCCCGCCACCCCCACGCCAACCGCGCGGATCCCGTCGTGGACCCCGCCGCGGACCCGTCGCGGACCACGCCGGGCAACCCGTCGTGGTGCGACGCCGATCCGCCCGATCGAATTTCGAAAGAGGTTTCTGTTATCTCCTCCCGTCCTCCTCGGTCTCCAGGGTGTCGGAAGGTCCGGACACCACGTCACACGGCGAACGGACCGTCACACCGAGGACAGGAGAGAGTGCGATGGGACACCGGAGCACGGAGGCCCGCCGCAGGCGGCGCAAGAAGTCAGGGCGCCGGACGGCGCTGCTGGCGGCGGCGGTAGTGGCCGGACTGGTGGCGGGCGCACTGGGCATCCAGACCGCGCTGGAGCCGGCCGCCGTCCGGGCCGGCAACACTGCGGCAGCCGGCGGATCGGCCGACCGGGCGGAGGCGGGCACGGCCGGAGTCGTCAGCGAGGACGGCGGACCGGGCGAGACCGGCACCGCCGAGGGCGCCACGCAGGCACCCGCCCCGAAGCGGGACCAGAAGGCCGCGCCGCTGCACGAGATACCCAAGGACCAGCCGGAGCGCGGTCTGGTCTACGCAGGTCTGACGCTGCCGACGGGCGACCGCTGCGCCGGCTCGCTGGAGGTCACCACGGGCCAGCTGTGCAGCCACGGTCCGGACGCGCCGCCCAAGGACATCGACATCCACAAGGACGTCCCGCCGGTCGCCGCGGCCGCCGCCCCGGTGGCGGCGCTGACGCCGCCCGCCGACGCCCAGCCGCCCGCCGCGGCCGACCTGCTGAAGGGCGGCGCCCCGGTTCTGGACGCAGGCCAGAAGGCCCTCCTCGGCGAGGCCGCGACCCCGGCGGCCGGAGCCTCCGCAGCGCCCCAGCAGACTCCCGCCGCCGGCGGGTCCGCGCTGGTCTGCGAGGGTGACGGCAGCACCGGCAACCGGATCCAGGTGGTGTACGTCCACTCCCCGGGCAACGACCGCTTCGCCCAGTACCTGCCGTCGTTCAAGAAGTGGGCGGCGGACGTCGACGTCATCTACAACGCCAGCGCCCAGGAGACCGGCGGCGTCCGACACGTGCGCTTCGTCACCGAATCCGACTGCACCGCATCGGTGTTGAACGTGCAGATCTCGGACTCCGAGATCCAGGACTTCAACGCGAGCAACCGCGCGCTCGCCGCGCAGGGGTTCAACCGCAAGGACCGCAAGTACATGATGTTCACCGACGCCAAGGTGTACTGCGGCATCGGCACCTTCGCGGGCGACGAGCGGCCCGGCCAGGACAACCTGAGCAACTTCGGCCCCTCGTACGGGCGGACCGACTCCGGCTGCTGGGGCGGCTCCACTGCGGCGCACGAACTCGGCCACAACCTGGGTGCGGTGAGCAACAGCGCACCCAATTCGAGCAAGGCCGGCCACTGCGTCGACGAGTGGGACCTCATGTGCTACTCGGACGCCCCGTACTACCCGGCGATGAAGACGGTCTGCCCGGACAACGCCAGTGACAACCGGCTCGACTGCCACCACGACGACTACTACAACACCAATCCCGCGGCCGGCAGTTACCTGGCCACGCACTGGAACGTCGCCAACAACCGCTTCCTGATCGCCGGCGGCGGCACCGGTCCGAACCCGACCCCCACGCCCACCCCGACGGCCACGCCGACCCGGACCCCGTCCCCGACCTCGACGCCGTCCCCCACCACCCCGACCCCGACGGCCACCGGGAGCACCACCCCGAGCCCGACCAGGACCCCGTCGCCGACCGGAACCACCACGCCGGGCCCGACCCCCACCCCGACCGCGACGCCCACCGGCGGTAACACCGCCCCGGCCATGACGGTCAGCCAGATCACCCAGAACTCGGCCGTGCTGAGCTGGACCGCGGTCCCGTCCGCCGCCGGCTACGACGTGCTGCTGAACGGGCAGTCCGTGGGCACCGTCCGCGCCACCGTGGTCGGCCTGGTCCGGCTCGCCCCCGGCACCTCGTACACCGTGGCCGTCGCCGTGCGTGACGCCGCCGGCACGGTCTCGCAGCCCGGCCGCGCGGCCACCTTCAGCACCCTCGCCGACGGCGGCCGGCCGCAGCCCGGCACCCGGTACACCATGGTGAACGGCCTCACCGGCCAGGCCGCCGACCTCTGGGGCAGCTCGCTCAACGACGGCACCGTGGCCATCGCCTACCAGCGCACCGGCTACGCCAACCAGAAGTGGACCTTCGAGGACGCCGGATCCGGCGCGGTGCGGATCAAGTCCGCCCGTTCGGACAAGTGCCTCCAGCTCGGCGGCGGCCCGGTGGCCGGCCAGTACCTCGCCCAGCAGCCCTGCTCCGGCGCGTCCTCCCAGAAGTGGGTGCTCACCCCGTCGGGTGGCGGGTTCACCCTGAGCGCCGAGGGCTCGACCCTGGTCCTCGGTGTCAGCAACCGCTGGTACTACGGCGGTTGGCTGCTGGAGCTGCAGAAGCCCAACGGCCAGGCCTACCAGTCCTGGACGCTGCAGAAGACCAGCTGACCGGGGGCCGGCTCCGGCCGGCCCGCCCCCACCACCCACCCGGGTGCGGCCGTCGCCACGACACACCGGCGACGGCCGCATCCGGCCATCCCCCCACGAGGAACCCCCGACATGCGCATCAGACCGCTCGCCGTCGCCCTCGCCCTCGCCGGGGCGGCCGTCCTCGGACCCGCCGCCCTCCCGGCCGCCGCCCACGGGGACAACGTCCTGCTCGACGTCACCGGCCAGGAGGGCGGCCACGTCACCACCGTCGCCACCTTCGAGAACGACCACGAACCGGTCGTCGAGGAGTTCGCCGGCACGCTCGCCGCCACCTCCGCGGACGGCCGCTCGGCCGGACCGTGGCGGCTGGTCGCCGTCCCCGGGCACCCCGGTTCCTACACCACCCGGGAGATCCTGCCCGCCGGACACTGGCGGATCACCGTCGACTGCGCGTTCCCCTCCCTCGGGCACGGCGAGCGCGAGATGGACGTCGAGGCGGCGGCCATCGTCGACCCGGTGCTGCCGACCCCGCCGACGACCACCTCCGGGCCGACCACCGCCGGGCCGAGCACCACGACCGCGCCCACGACCACGATCGCGCCCACGGCCGGGCCGACCGTGACCGCCGCAGCGACGCCGACGGTCACCGCCGCGCCCACGCCCTCCGCCCAGAGCGCCGGAAAGCCCGTCACCTCGGTGCAGACCCCGCAGGACGAGAAGAGTGCCGGCACCTCCGAGGCGGCCACCTGGGCGGCCATCGGCACCGCCGCCGCGGCCGTCGTCCTGGTCGCCACCGGCTTCTGGCTGCGCCGCCGCTGCTCCCGCCGGGCCTGACCGCCGCCGCGCGGACCGATCGGCGGGCCGGGGAACCGACACGTCCGGCCCGGTCGTCCCCGCTGTCAACGGGCCGCCGAACGGAGGCGCCCGACCAGGCAAGGGAGCATCCGCGTATGAAGAAGGTCCTGATCACCGGTGGCGCGGGTTACATCGGCAGCACCGTGGCGTCCGCGCTGCTCGACCAGGGCATCACGCCCGTCATCCTCGACGACCTGTCCAAGGGCCGGGCGGAGTTCGTCGAGGGCCGGGTGTTCTACCAGGGCGACACCGCCGACGGTGCGCTGCTGGACCGGATCTTCGCGGAACACCCCGACATCGACGCCGCCCTCCACTGCGCCGCCCGGATCGTCGTGCCGGAGTCGGTCGCCAAGCCGCTCTTCTACTACCGCGAGAACGTCGCCAAGACCGTCGAACTGCTCGACTCCCTCCAGCGCAACGGCTGCACCCGGGTCGTCTTCAGCAGCTCCGCGTCCATCTACGCCCCCACCCCGGACGCCCGCGTGGACGAGACCTGCGCGGTCGACGCCAACAGCCCGTACGCGCGCACCAAGCAGATGATGGAGCACGTCCTCCAGGACTGGACCCGCGGCGACGGCGCCGAGGGGATCCGCGTCATCGCACTGCGGTACTTCAACCCGGTCGGCGCCGACCCGAAGCTGCGCACCGGCCTCCAGGACCTCAACCCCACCCACGCGCTGGGCAAGCTGATCGAGGCCCACACCAACGGCACGCCGTTCACCGTCACCGGCGTCGACTGGGCGACCCGCGACGGCTCCGGCATCCGCGACTACATCCACGTGCAGGACCTCGCGGACGCCCACGTCGCCGCCCTCACCCGCTTCGACGAGGTGGTCAAGCCCGCCGCCGACGACCGCTACCGGGTCATCAACGTCGGCACCGGCGAGGGCACCACCGTCCGCGAGCTGGTCACCGCCTTCGAGGACGCCGTCGGCGCCAAGCTCGACGTCCGCGAGGCCGACCCGCGCCCCGGCGACGTCATCGGCTGCTACGCCGCCGTCGACACCGCCCGCGAGCTGCTCGGCTGGACGGCGCAGCGCACCATCGCCGAGGGCGTCACCGACGCCCTCGCCTGGCGCGCCAAGTGGGCCGCCCGCCTCGCTTCCGCCTGACGCGGCAGCCCGGTAGGGCCCCGGACCTGGCTACGGCGTCCCCGTCTGCCCGTCTGCCCGTCTGCCCGTCTGTCCGTGTGCCTGGTGCCCGCCTGCCCGGCGGGCGCCGGGAACCGGACCTCGCCCGTCGGCGTCTTCCCGGCGGAGTCGAGTGACGGGAGTGGCGGGTGGGGAAGCAGGCGGCGGGGGACGGGGCCGGGCTGGGCCGGTGGGGCTGGGCCAGGCGGGTCCTGGTCGGGCTCTGCGCGGTCGGGCTGACGGTGCCGGCCGCGCTGGCCGTGGTCCGGCTCGGCGGCTGGGACGACGGCACCTCGCTGGCCATGCCGATGGTGCTGCTGCCCTACGTCGCGGCGGGCACCCTGGTGGCGCTGGCCGTGCTGCTCGCGGTGCGCTCGTGGTGGGCGGCCGGAGTGGCCGGAGCGCTCGCCGTACTCCAACTCTGCTGGCTGGCGCCGAGGTTCGTGCCGGACAGCGGTTCTGTTGCGGCCGACGCGCCGCGGCTGAGGGTGGCCACCAGCAACACCTTCAAGGGCCAGGTCGACGCCGCCGCGCTGGTGAGGCTGGTACGGGAGCAGCGGGTGGACGTGCTCGCGGTGGAGGAGTTCTGGGGCACAGCGCCCGCCGCGCTCGACCGGGCCGGGATCGCCGAGCTGCTGCCCTACCGGCAGGTCCGGCCGGGCCGGGACAGCGCGCTCTACTCCCGGCTGCCGCTCGCGCCGCTGGACGCCTCGGCGCCGGAGGCGGCCCGTGCCCAGGTGGCCGCCGACGTCGCGGTCGGCGGGCGGACGGTGCGGCTGACGGCCGTGCACACCTACTACCCGCTGGGCGATGCCGGGCGCTGGTCGCGGGACTTCGCCGGCCTGCGGGCGGCGGCCACCGGCGCCACTCGCAACGCCGTCTTCCTCGGCGACTTCAACGCGACCCTCGACCACGCCCCGATGCGCGAGCTGCTCGCCACCGGCCTCACCGACACCCACGCCGAACTGGGCCGCGGGGTCTCGCCCACCTGGCCGGAGGACAACGCCGGCTTCCCGTACCTGCCGCCGGTGATCCAGATCGACCACGTGCTGCACGGTGACGCGCTGACGGCGGTGTCCGTCGCCGAGCACCGGCTGCCGGGGACGGACCACCGCGCCGTGGTCGCCGAACTCGCGGTGACCGGCTGAGTCGACCGGCTGAGGTGACTCGCTGAGTCGACCGGCTGAGTCGACCGGCCGGGACCCTGAGGCCGGGGGCACACCGCCGCTCAGGCGCGGCCGGCCGCCTTCTGGGTGCGTCGGGCCAGCGAGTCGATGACCACCGCGGCCAGCAGCACCAAGCCGGTGACCATGAACTGGATGGCGTTGCTGAGGCCTTGGATGTTCATCCCGGACTGGATCGAGCCGATCACCAGCGCGCCGAGCAGGGCCGACCAGGTCGAGCCGCGTCCGCCGAACAGGCTGGTGCCGCCGATGACGGCCGCGGCGATGGCGTTCATCAGCAGGTTGCCGCCGCCGGAGGTCTGGCTGGCCGACTGGATCTGCGCGGCCAGGAAGAGGCCGCCGACCGCGGCCATGGTGGAGCAGATCGTGAACACGCTGATCCGGATCCCGGACACGTTGATGCCGGCGCGCCGGGCGCCCTCGATGTTGCCGCCGAGCGCGAAGACCTGCCGGCCGTAGGCGGTGCGGCGCAGCACGAAGTCCAGCACCACGATGAAGATCAGGAAGATCAGGAGCGCCAGCGGGAGCCCCTTGTACTGGTTGAGCGTGTAGGCGGCGAGAAAGGCGATGATCGCCAGCACCACGGTCCGCAGCGCGATGTCCGACACGGGGCGGGACGGCACGCCCGCGGCCTGGCGGCGGCGCGCGTCGAACAACGAGGCCCCCAGGAAGAGCAGGACGCCGACCGCCGCCGTGCCGTAGGCGGCGATCTGCTGCCCGTAGATCGTGCTGTAGAGCTTGGAGACGAAGTCGTTGCCGGGCAGGTTGACCGTGCCGTTGGTGCCGAGGATCTGCAGCATCAGGCCGTTCCAGCCGAGGTTACCGGCGAGGGTGACCACGAAGGCGGGGACGCCGACCTTGGCGAAGAAGACGCCCTGGATGCAGCCGACCACCGCACCGCCGACGAGGGCGGTGAGCAGCGCGAGGTACTGGTTGACGCCGTCGGTGACGCTCAGGACGGCGTAGATCGCCGCGCACAGCCCGCTGACCGAGCCGACCGAGAGGTCGATCTCGCCGAGCAGCAGGACGAAGACCACGCCGATCGCGATCATGCCGGTGCCGACGATCTGCTGGGACAGGTTGGAGAGGTTCTGGGCGGAGAGGAAGCTGCTGTTGAGACTGCCGAACACGGCCCAGATCACGATCAGGGCCAGCACCACCGGCAGTGAGCCGAGTTCGCCGCTGCCGAGCCGGCGGCGGAACTCGCCGAGGTACCCCTTGACGCCCTCCTGACGGACGATCAGTCGGGGATCGATGGCCGGGGTGGCCTCGGGCGCCACCGGGACGGGCGCGTTGACGCCGCCCTTGGGCATGCTGTCCTCGGGCAGCGGGACGTGGTGGCGCTCGGGCTCGCCGCCCCCAGTGCCCCCGGGGAAGTTCTCGCTCACTGGGAATCCTCCTGGCCACGGGCCTTCCGGCGGGTCACGGCGTTGTCCGTGGCTCCGGTGATGGCCGAGATGATCTCTTCCTGGTTGGTGTAGCGCTTGTCGAAGACACCGTTGTTGCGGCCGAGGCGCAGCACCGCGACCGTGTCCGCGACGGCCATCACGTCGGCCATGTTGTGGCTGATGAGGATCACGCCGTGGTCCTGTTCGCGCAGCCGCTCGACCAGGTCGAGGACCTGGGCGGTCTGCTCGACGCCGAGGGCGGCGGTGGGTTCGTCCAGCATCACGATCTTCGGCGAGCCGATCAGCGCGCGGGCGATCGCGACCACCTGGCGCTGACCACCGGAGAGCGAGGCGACGGGGATCCGCACGCTGGGGATGCGGATGGACAGGGTGTCCAGCAGCGTGCGGGAGCGCTTCTCCATCGCGACCTCGTCGAGGATGGTGAAGCGCCGGATCTCGCGGCCGAGGAAGAGGTTCCCGACCACGTCGAGGTTGTCGCAGAGCGCGAGGTCCTGGTAGACGGTGGCGATGCCCAACTGCTGGGCGTCCTGCGGGCGGTGGATGGTGACCGGCTTGCCGTGCCACTCGATGACGCCGTCGTCGGGCTGGTGTACCCCGGCGATCGCCTTGACCAGGGTGGACTTGCCGGCGCCGTTGTCGCCGACCAGGGCCACCACCTCGCCCGCGTGCACCTCCAGTTCGATGTCGGTGAGCGCCTGGACGGCGCCGAACCGTTTGGAGACCCCGCGCAGGGCCAGTACGGTCTCACCTGCCACAGTGACCAACTCCCTTGCCCCGTCTCCGGCTCGGAGACGGGGCATGCTCGTGTCGGGGTAGCGTCGGACTACTGGAGGCCGGCCGCGGTGCAGGCGGCGGCGTAGTCCGGCGTGCAGATCTGGGCGACGGTGTAGAGGCCGTCCTGGACCACGGTGGTCTTGATGTTGTCCTTGTTCACGACGATCGGCGTGATCAGGTTGGCCAGCGTCTTGTTGTTGCTGCCGTTGGTCGCCGTCGTCGGCACGACCGTGGGGTTGAGGGTCGCACCGGTGGCCAGGCTGACGGCCATCTCGGCCGCGGCGTCGGCCTCCGGCTTGAAGGGCTTGTAGATCGTCATGGTCTGGGTGCCGATCAGGATCCGCTGGATGGCGTCGAGCTGGGCGTCCTGACCGGTGAGCGGGACGTTGATCCCGGCCGCCTTCTGCGCGGTGGCGATGCCGGCGGCCATGCCGTCGTTGGCGGAGTAGATGCCGACGACGTTGTTCGCACCGATCGCGGTGATGCCCGCGGCGGCCTCCTGGTTGGCGATGTTCGGGTCCCACTGGGGAGTGTCGTACTCCTTGCCGATCTTCAGCTTGCCGTCCATGGCGCTGTGCGCGCCGGCCTTGAAGTCGGCCGCGTTCGGGTCGGTGGGCGAGCCGTTGATCATGATGATCTGTCCGGCGCCGGCCTTGTCGCCCACCGCCGCCACCAGGGCCTGGCCCTGCAGCTGGCCGACCTTGTGGTTGTCGAAGGACACGTACGTGTCGACCGGCCCCTGGGCCAGGCGGTCGTAGGAGACCACCTTGACGCCCGCGTCGTGGGCCTTCTGGACGGAGGACTGGATCGACTTGGAGTCCACCGGGTCCAGGATGAGGACCTTGTCGCCCTTGGTCAGGGCGGTGTCGACCTGGGTCTGCTGGGTCGTCGCGTCCTGGTTGGCGTTGTAGTAGTCGATCTGCGCGTTCGGGGCCAGTTCCTTGATCTTCTGCTCGATCAGGGGGCGGTCGAACTGCTCGTACCGGGTCGTCTTGGTCTCCGGCAGCAGCAGGCCGATCTTCACCGCCCCGGCTGCGGTCCCGCTCGCCGTTCCCGAGGACGTACTGCCGGTCGACTGCTTGGCGCTGCCGCAGGACGCCAGGCCGGCCCCGACGGAAAGCACGGCGGCCACCGCGAGGGCGCGGCGAAGAGCGTTGGTCATGAGGATGCCTCTCCGGTTGAGTCCACCCCCGCATCCGAGTCTGTGAACACCGGGCCGTCACCACGATCCGGGCTGCGCCGAACGGGTCAGGATGAGCACCCTGGACGGCCCCCGGCCGCCGTGAGGCCCCCGGGGGCCGTCCTGCCGGGCGCTCCCGTCGGCGGCGGCCGGGCGGGCGCCGCGGGCACGCTTGCGGCCGCGCCGGCACCTCCAGGGGGCGGAGTGCGACGACGAGGGGAAGTCCTCACCCTTCGGTGGCACGTCGCGGCCGGCCGGACCGGCGTTCGTCTGCTCGGCGCGGCGCGGCGCTCAGCCCGCTCGCGCTCGCCGCCCGGGCGGCGACGCCGCGCCCGGCCCGGGGCTGAGCCGGGGGGCGTTTCTCGGTGCGCCGCTCGGGCGCACTGCCGGCCGGAGGGGTCACGGCCGGAGGGATCAGAGGAGGGTCTGCTGCCAGTCCCACGGGGTGACCGTCGCCCGGTCCGGGTCCAGGGCGGCGCCGCGGCGGCGGGCCGTGGCGGCGGGGTCGAGGGCCCGCCGCAGGGCCTCGTCGAGGGCCTCGCGCTCCGAGCGGGCGCGGACGGCGCAGATCTGCCGGCCGTTCCCGGCGCCGGCGGTCACGGGGATCTCGACGATCCAGAGCGGGCCGGTCCGCCCGGCCCGGTTCGAGGGGGTGGCGGGGGAAGTGCGGCCGGATGTGTGCAGCACTTCGGAGACAACAGCGTCCACGGATGGCACCGCCTTCTCGGGGGCTCCTTCCGCCCTCGGGGAGGGTGCTCGGCAGGAGGCCGTCTCTTGTCCCGGTGCGTCGCACCGGACTCGGGCGGTGCGGCCCCCTGTCGCACCGGAGGTCCCGCCATCTAAACCCGCCCGAGCGCCGACGTCAATGGTCTAGGCCTTTGCGGGGAGTGGTCGGGCGGCGGGCCGGGGCCCCGTGCGCCCGGCCGTGGCGGGGATGCAGGGTCGAAACAGGGCGTGCAGGTCGGCGACCACGACACGGGGCGACCGCGGTGCCGTGACGGTCGGCGCGCCCGCGCAGCCCGGCGGGGGCCTTTCGGCGACGCGTTCTCCCGGTCGGGGGAAGCCGCAGGGGCGGCCGGCTCGTTGGTGAGGGTGTGGGAGACGAGGCGGGTGAGGGCGCCCGGCGGGCGCCGATGGTGTGGGCCTTTGCGGTGCGCGAATCGGCCGGGGTGCTGGTCGCGGAGGCGATCGTGGAGGTCGGCGCGCGGCTGCACGGCGAGTTGGTGGTGGACGCCGTCGACAGCGGGTTCGTGCTCGCGGCGGGGGAGCCGCCGCCCACCACCGGGGTGGTCGAGGTGGGCGCGCAGCGGTTCGAGCGGCTGGTCCTGGTGGGTGGGCGGCAGGTGTGGGAGCCGGCCGCGGGGGTCGCGGTGTCGCCGGGCTGGCTGGCGGCCGCGGAGGGCCGGGGAGGCGTGGTGGTGATCGTGGTCCCGCCCGGCACCTGGCCGGTCGGCCTGATGAGCCTGGAGCCGCAGGAGCGGGTGGCGGCGTTCACCCGGAGCCTGGAGAGGGCGCGGGTGGCGGGCCGGCTGCTGCACGGGACGGTGGCCATCGAGAGCCGTTGAGGGGCCGCGGCCCCGTGCGCGCGTTTTTTCACCCGGTCGGGTCAGTGGCGCACCGCCCGCCGGGGCCCGGCCGTGACCGCCCGGGGGACCGTCCGACCGGCAGCCCGGGGGCCCTCCGACCGGCCGTCCGGGGGCCGTCGGCGGGCCGGAGCACGGGAGGGCGCCGGGCGGCGGGGCCGCCGGTGCGGTCGTAGCGTCGGGGGCATGACTGCCGAGGAGACGACGATGGTGGCGGTGGGGGTGCGCTCGGTGGCGGAGGTGTTCGCCGCCCTGGAGGCCGTGAACAGCCGCCGCCAGCCGTGGACGCGTTACGAGCACGGCGTCCTGGGCGCCTACCGCTGGGCGGTCGGGACCCAGGTGGGCGCCCCGGTGACCGCGTCGGCGGCCGTCGGCGCCGCCGGCCCGTGCCGGGCCCAGCTGCTGGCGGAGTTCCAGGCCGCCGCCGTCCAGATCCGCGCGGGCGCCGGGCGCGGGGTGGACGCCGACTACGCCCTGGGTGCGTACGGCGCGCTGGCCTGGCTCTGCGGCCACCACGAGGAGCTCCCGTAGGCGCGGCGAGTCCTCCAGACACGGCAGGCCCCGCGGGCCCGTGAACGCCGTCGGCCGGTGGAACCCGTGGGCCCGTGAACGCCATGGGCCGGTGGAACCCGTGGCTCGGGAGTCGCCGTCGGCCGGACGCCGGCGCGCACCCGGTGGGCGGGAGACGCCCTACACCGCCCGGCGGTAGAACCAGACGCCCAGCGGGGCGAAGACCGCGACGATCCCGGCGTCCCAGGCGAGTGCCTCCCAGACCGCTGTGGAGGCAGGGCCGCCGAGCACCAGGACGCGGACCGCCTCGGCGGTCTTGGACACCGGCTGGTGCTCGGCGAAGGCCTGGAGCCAACCGGGCATGGTGCTCACCGGGACGAAGGCCGAGGAGGCGAACACCAGCGGCGCGAGGACGGGGAAGGCGGCGGCCTGGGCCGTCTCCGGGTCGCCGACCGCCAGGCCGACCACCGCGAAGATCCACGACATCGCGAAGCCGAACGCCAGCACCAGCAGGACGCCGCCGAGGAACGCGGCCACGCCCGCGTGGATCCGGAAGCCCAGCGCGAAGCCGACGGCGGTCATCAGCGTCACCACGAACACGTTCCGCGCGAGGTCCGCCGTGGTGCGCCCGGACAGCACGGCCGACCTCGCCATCGGCAGCGAGCGGAACCGCTCCATCAGCCCGGTCTGCATGTCGGTCGCCAGGCCGATCGCCGTGTTCATCGACCCGAACACGGCGGTCTGCACGAAGATGCCCGGGATCAGGAAGTCCACGTAGCCGACCCCGGGCGGCAGCGCGGGGCCGACCACCCCGCCGAACACGTACCGGAACATCAGCACGAAGACCAGCGGCTGGATGGTGGAGAAGATCAGCAGCCGCGGCACCCGGCGCAGTGCGATCAGGTTGCGCCAGGCCACCGCGAGGCCGTCGCGCACCGGCGCGGCGATGCGGTCGCCGAGCTCGCCGGCACGGGTGCCGAGCCGGCCGGCGTCGGTCACGGTCATGACGGGCCTCCGGGGGAAGCGGCGCCTTCGGCGGGCGCGGGTTCGGCGGGTACGGTCCCGGCGGGAGCGGCCCCGGCGGCGGGCGCGGGGTCCTGCGTCCGGTGCCCGGTCAGGGCCAGGAAGACGTCGTCGAGGCTCGACTCGCGGACGGTCACCGTGTGCGGGGCGAGGTGACCGGTGTCCAGCGAGTGCAGGACGTCGAGGAGCAGTCGCGACCCGTCCCGGGAGGCCAGTCGGAGCAGCGCCCCTTCGCGCTCGGGTGGCTCGCCGGTGCGGCCGGCGATGACGGCGGCCGCCCGGACGGCCCGGCCCTCGTCGCCCATCCCCAGCTCGATCACGGTGTTCCCGAGCCGCGTCTTCAGGACGGCGGGGGTGTCGTCGGCGATGATCCGGCCCTCGTTGACCACCACGATCCGAGTGGCGAGCCGGTCCGCCTCCTCCAGGTACTGGGTGGTGAGCAGGACGGTCGTGCCGTCGCGGACCAGCTCGCGGATCAGCTCCCACAGCGCGGTGCGGCTCTGCGGGTCGAGGCCGGTGGTCGGCTCGTCGAGGAAGAGCACCGGCGGCTCCGGCACGAGGGCCGCGGCGACGTCGAGCCGCCGCCGCATCCCGCCCGAGTAGGTGCGGACGGGGCGGTCGGCGGCCTCGATGAGGTCGAAGCGGTCCAGCAGTTCGGCCGCGCGGGGGCGGAGGCGGGCGCGGGGGAGCTGGGTGAGGCGCCCGATCAGGCGCAGGTTCTCCCGCCCGGTGAGGTTGGGGTCGACGGCGGCGTACTGGCCGGCCAGTCCGATCAGCCGCCGCACGGTCGCCGCCTCGCGGACCACGTCGTGCCCGAGGACGACGGCGTGGCCGCCGCTCGGGCGCAGGATGGTGGTCAGGATCCGGATCGCCGTGGTCTTCCCTGCGCCGTTGGGCCCGAGCAGGCCGAACACGGTGCCGGCCGGGACCTCGAAGTCCACCCCGTCCAGGGCGACCACCGCACCGAACCGCTTGGTGAGACCGACGACGCTGATGGCTGCCTGTCCCATGGGCACGTCCCCACTCGACTCGCGATGACGGTTGCCGCCGGGGCCGGCCCGGCCGGATCTTCTTCCATTGTCGTCCTCCCCGGCGCCCGCGCCCACGGCGGAGCATCCCGCGCCCACGACGGTCCCCGGGGCCGGGTCGTGGCCGGGTCGTGGCCGGGTCGTGGCCAGGAGCCGGGGTACGGCCGGGGCAGGAGCCGGGGTACGGCCGGGCCCCGGCCGAGCGTCGCCCTCCGTAGTGGTGGCGGCGCGCGCCCCGGGGCTGACGATCCGTCAACTCAGTGCGGAGACCGTCTCCGGACGGGCCGGGGCGGGCGCGGGCGGCGCCGGCCGGTTGCGGCGGGTGAGGGCCGACAGGGCCGCGCCGGCCGCCGTTCCGGCCAGCAGGACGACGGCGCAGACCGTGGCGGCGTGGCCGACGGCGTCCGTGAACGCCCGTGCCACGTCCAGCGGTTCGGGCCGCGGGAGGCGGCCCAGGCCGGACGCGAAGCGGGTGGTCATCAGCGTGCCGAGGATGCTGGTGCCGAGCACCGCTCCGACCTGGCGGGCGGCGTTGACCGTCCCGGCCGCCACGCCCTCCTTGCCGCGCGGTACCTGGCCGACGGCCAGCGCGGTGGACGGCGCGTTGGCCAGGCCGCAGCCGAGGCCGAAGACCACCAGTGCCGGGGCGTAGTCGCCGAAGGCGTCGGCCGCTCCGACGCCGGCGAAGAGTGCGGCGCCGGCCGCCGCCAGCAGCAGCCCGGCGAAGATCAGCGGTGCCGGCCCGACCCGCCGTCCGAGGACCCCCGCCAGTGCCGAGGCGACGATGAACGTGCCGAACTCGGCGAGGAGTTGGACGCCGACCTGGAGTGCGGTCAGCCCGCGCACCTGCTGGAGCCAGAGCACCTGGAGCAGGGAGAGGCCGACGAATCCGAACAGCACGGTGGCGGCCAGCAGCAGGGCGGCGCTGTACGAGGGGCTGCGCATCAGCCGGAGGTCGAGCAGCGGGTGGTCGCGGCGCAGTTCGACGACGGCGAAACCGGCGAGCAGGGCGGCCGCCGTGACGGCGGCGGCCAGCGGCTTGCCCGCGAGGTAGCCGTGGTGGCCGCCGTCGATCAGCCAGTAGATCAGCAGGGCCAGCCCGGCGGTGGCGAGGAACTGCCCGGGCCAGTCCAGCCGGCCGCCCTCGACCCGGGACTCCGGCACGCCCAGCAGGGCGGCGGCCGCGGCGAGTGCGGCGATCGCCGGGCCGAGCCAGAAGGCCGTGTGCCAGGTCGACCAGCGCAGTGCCAGACCGGCGGTGACCGGCCCGAGCGCCAGGCCGAGGCCGGACGCGGCGGCCCAGACGGAGATCGCCCCGGCCCGGCGGCGCGGGTCCGGGAAGGCGTGGGTGACCAGGGCGAGCGAACTGGGGGTGATCAGCGCGCCGCCGAAGCCGGCGACCGCCTGCCCGGCGAGCACGGCGGCGAGGCTGTCGGCGGACACCAGGACCAGGCCGCCGACGCCCATCGCCAGCGTGCCGATCAGGAAGATCCGCCGCCGCCCCCACCGGTCGGCGAAGGCACCCGCGCCGAGCACCACGGAGGCCACGACCAGGGTGTACATGCTCGGGATCCAGACCAGGTCGGCGGCGTCCAGACCCAGGCCGGCGCGGACGGCGCCGAGGGTTCCGATGGTCTGGGTGGTCTGCATGAAGACGGTGAACAGGCCGAGGCAGGCGGCCAGCAGGACGGTCCCGCTGCGGTCAGTGCGCGGCATCGGGCACCTCCGGGGTACGGGTCGCGGTGGTGCGGGGGAGGGTCACTGGGGGCTCCAGGGCGCCGACGGATGAGGTGGTTTGAAATCGGAACTCACCCTAGCCTGGAGAATTTGATAATCCAACCTAGCTGGAGGGGGGCCTGAAACGGCGGCGGGCGCGCCGATGGCGCCGATGCGCCCCCCCCGGGCGCCGGCGGGGGGCGGGACAGCGGGCGGTCGCACCCGGCCCGCGCACCGGTGGCG
>NZ_JBHJUK010000039.1:38960-64449 GCF_042266225.1 Kitasatospora sp. NPDC056181 | reverse complement strand
CGCCTGTCCGGACAGGCGGGAGCGGCGCCCGTGGGCCACCGCGTCAGAGGGTGGCCGACCGCCGTACGACTAGCTGATCGTGAAGATCAGGCAGGTCAGGATGAGACAGGTGTACTGGCAGCCGCCGCCGTGGCCGGTCAGCTCGACGGACTCGGTCTCGGGCAGCTCCTGCAGGGCCGCGAGGTCGGTCTCGAAGTCCACCATGTTCTCCATGATGTGGGTCCTCCCCTGGTGTTTCCGCCCGCCGCGATCTGCGGTGCGGGCGATCGGTGGTGCTCCCGCGGTGGCCTCCATCCACCGCCGCGGGTACCAACCCGGGCCGTCGGGGCCCGGGAGTCTGTGAGGCCGGCCGGGGTGTCGGGCCCGGCCGGCAGGCCGGTCACCCCGGCCGGCCGGTCCGCAGGAAGGCGGCCAGCAGCTCGTGCAGCACGGCGCCGCCGTCCTCCGCCAGCACCTCGTGCCCGGCGCCGGCGGCCTCCACGTACCGGAAGTCGGTGCCCTCGGAGCGGCCGATCCGCAGCAGTTCGTGCCGCAGTGCACGCGACTGGCTCACCGGGACGACCTCGTCCCGGTCGCCGTGCACGACCAGCAGCGGCGCGGTGAGCCGGTGCGCCAGCTGGAGCACGTCGCGGGGGCCGCGGGCGTCCGCGATCGGTTCGCCGCCGCCCAGCCGGGTCGTCAACGCCCTCACCGGGGAAGCGGCTTCGGACAGCAGACGGGCACCGGACAGGAACGGCGCGACCACCGCGCAGCGTGCGACCTGCTCGGCGGGCGCGTGCGCCGCGGCCAGCAGGGCCAGGAACGCGCCGTAGCTGACGCCGAACAGGGCGGGCGGCTCCAGGCCGAGCGCGGCGCGCTGGCCCGCGAGGCCGTCCAGCAGGTACAGGACGTCGTCGAGGTCGGGTCCGCCCCAGGCGCCCCGGATGGCCATCGCGTGCGCCAACCCGTAACCCGTGGAACCGCGCTGGTTGGGGGCGACGACGGCGAGCCCCTCGGCCGCCATCCGCTGCAGGGCGGGGTCGAACTCCAGCCGCCAGGCGTCCGCCGGGCCGCCGTGCAGGGCGAGCACCAGGTGCGGGCTGCTCAGCCAGGAGTCGCCGCCGTACACCACGGCCTCCAGCGGGCCTGCCGGACCGGCGAGTTCGATGCTCTGGGCCGGGTGCCAGCGGCCGCCGTCGCCGGCCGGCGTGGAGCCGTCCAGCCGCCAACCGGCGGGCGCGGCAGGGGCGGTGCGTGCTCCGCCGGGCTGCCAGGGCAGGACGACGTCCCGCCACGGCCCGGGGAGGCCGGAACCCGGCAGGCCGGTGCCGAGCGGCGCCAGCTGCAGGGGCAGCGGCGCCGGTCCGGGCCCGGCGGCGGCCGGGCCGTGGGCCAGCAGCGCGTCGACGTCCAGGGTGGCCAGCGCCGTCGGGTGGTCGGGGGAGGAGTACGGCATCCGCAGCCCCGCCTCCGACCAGTGGCCGGCCGCGCCGAGCCGCCCGGGCGGCACCGGCAGCGGGTCCAGCCGTCCGGCGACGGGCCGCCACAGGGCCAGCGCCGAGCCCGCGCCGTGGTCGATCTGGACCACCACCCGGACCCCCTCCGGCGCGGGCCGCAGCGCCACCGGCCGCAGGAGCATGCCGGACACGTGCAGGCACTCCGGGAACCGCAGGGGCCCGCCGCCGCCCAGCAGACCCCAGCCGAGCCGGTCGGTGCCGGGCGCGTCGCTGCGCACCATCGCGAAGCGGCTGTCCGGGTCGAACAGCACCAGCCGGTCGTTGCTGCGTTCGCCGATCTCCAGCAGCGGGGTGACGGTGCCGCTGCGCAGGTCCAGGACGACGGTGCGGACGACGCCCGCGGCGACCCGGTCGAGTGCCAGCAGGGTGCCGGCCCGGTCGAGCCAGACGCCGCCGCCGTGCAGCCCGGGGATCTCGGCGACCTGGCGGGGCTCGCTCCCGTCCGCGTGCACCAGCCAGACGGCGGTGGCCGGCCGGGTGTCGGTGCCCAGCGCCACGGCGACCGGGACGCGTGCGCCGTCCGCTGCTGGTGCGCCGTCCGGTGCGGGTGAGCCCGCGGCGGACGCCGGAAGCGGCAGCAGGCGCAGGCCGGGCCGTCTGAAGGCGGCCAGCCGGCGTTCGGTGGTGGCCGGTTCGCCGCCCGGCCCGGCGGCGCCGAGCGCCACCAGTTCGTGCCGCTCACCGTCGTGCCGGCAGACCAGGACGGAGCCGTCCGGCAGCGCGATCAGCTGCGAGCGCAGGTTCTCGGACCGGTTGCCGGGCAGCGCGAGCGGGGTCGGTACGGCCGGGCCGGACGCCGGGAGGTGCCAACTCTCCGCGTACCAGCCGCCGTCGGCGGCGGACGCGAGGCAGGCGGCATGGCTGCCGTCGGCGGCGAAGGAGAAGCTGAGGCGGCGCAGGGCGTGCGTCGCGCTCCTGGTGGCCACGGTCATGTCGCCCTCGTTTCGCCTGCGGGGGGCGGCAGTTCCCCGGACGGGACCGGAGGCACCGGGTCCACCCAGAGCCGGGGGCCGCCGTGGCGCAGCCGCAGCAGGAAGGCGAGCGGGCCCGCCGTCCCGGTGCCATACGCGGCGGAACAGCCGGTGCCGGTCTCGTCGGGAAGCACCAGCAGTCCGTTGCGCAGGGCGGACCTGGCGGTGATCAGCTGCGCCAACTCCTCGGCTCCCGCGCGGAATTCGGCGTCGCCGGTGAACCCGGCCAGGTCGAGCAGGTATTCGCCGTTCCCGGCCAGCCCGTGGCAGGCGCTGACGCCGCAGTGCCAGCGTTCGGCCAGTACGGCCCGTCCCGCGGCGAGGGCGAGTTCACGCGCGGTGGCGTCGCCGGTGACCTGCCAGAGCCGGAGCAGGAAGGTGCCCGCGCCCGAGGCGCCGCTGCACCAGTGGGCGAGCCTGACGTGCTCGGGGTCGCCGGCGTCCTGCGGCCACCAGGCGCACTCCCGCGTGCCGCCGGCGCTCTTCCGCCGCGCGGTGCGCGCGAGCGTACGCCCGGCCTCGACGGCGCCGGCGAGCAGTGCCTGGTCCCCGGTGGCCTCGCCGGCGGCCAGCAGGAACGCGCCGACTCCCGCCACCCCGTGGGCGAACCCGAGGTGGGTGATCCCGGCGAGCGCCGAGTCGAAGTCCTCCGGTACCGGCCAGACCGTGCCGTACGGCGAGGGCCGTGCGGCGGCCAGCAGGCCGTGCCCGCAGGCGGTGGCCCGGGCGAGGAACTCCCGGGCGGCGTCCGTTCCCCGGTCCTCGGCCGCGAAGCGCAGCTGGAGGTGGCCGGCACCGGCGGCGCCGTGGCAGACGTCGGGGTTGGGCCACTTGACGGCTATCCCGCGGGCCAGTGCGGCGGCGCGTCCGGCGAGCGCGTGGTCGCCCAGCGATCCGGCGGCGTCCAGCAGGGCCCAGGCGGTTCCCGAGCGGCCGAAGTGCAGCCCCGGCAGGACGACCGGCTCGGCGGCGCACCGGCGCTCGATCCACTCCACCGCGGTCCGCGCCGTCTCGCGGGCCTCGTCCCGCACTCCGGCCGGCAGCGCGCCGGTCACGGCCGCCCGGGCGAGCAGTGCCAGCACCCCGGCGGCGCCGTGCTGGACGTTGCAGGGGTCGGACCGCTGTCCGGCCGGGACGGCGGGCCAGAGCCGGTCGCGCCGCAGCGGGGTGGCGGTGGCGGCGAGGTGCCGCAGGCCGTCGTGCAGCACCCGGTCGACGATCGCCTCGCCGCTCCCCGTGGGTCGGGTTCCCGCGGAGCTCGCCTGCGGCCCGCCGGCCGCGTCCGTGCGGCTGTCGTTCGGCCCTGCGGCCGTGTCCGTGCGGCTGTCGTTCGACCCGCCGGCCGTGTCCGTGCCGTCGCCGCCCGATCCGGCGGCCGTCGCCGTGGCCCCGCCCGCGAGGGCCTCCCGTACGCGGTGAAGCCGCCACCGCTGCTCCGGGTCCTCCGCGCGAAGCCCCAGGACCAGGGGCGCGAGCCGCCGCGCCGTGTCGCCGCCGCGGGCGGCGAGCGCGAGCCAGCGGCCGAGGCGGTCGGCGACCGGGCGGGCGCACGGCAGGTCCTCGGGCAGCAACGGGTCGTGGCCGGTCGCGAGCAGGAAGAAGAGGCCGCCGAGGGCGTAGAGGTCTGCGGTCGGCTCGGCCGTGCAGACGCCGCCCGCGCCGCCCCCGGCCGGGCCGCCGTCCGACGGCGCGTCCTCGACCAGGGCGAGCCGCCCCGGCCCCTGCTCGGGGGCGCGGTAGCCCGGGGTGCCGGCCGAGCCGGCCCGGCGGCCCGCCTCGGCGGCCAGCTCCAGGTCCACCAGCCGCAGGGTGCCGTCGGGCTGCACCAGGACGTTCCCGGGGGAGAGGTCGCGGAGCACCAGGCCCAGCTCGTGCACCCGCTCGACCAGGTCGAGCAGGGCGTGCACCAGCGGTCCGGCCTCGGCCCAGTCGACGTCGGGGCTGCCGTCGCGGCGCAGCCGGGCCGTGACCCAGCCGCCCAGCGGCTGCCCGGCGATTCGTTCCTGCACGAGGAACAGCGAGTCGTCCTGCTCGATCAGTTCGACCGGTCGCGGCGCCAGCCCCAGGCCCTCCAGCCGGGCCAGCAGCGCGGCCTCGTGCCGCAGCGCGGCCCGGGCGTCGGTGCCGGAGCGGTCCACCTCGATGTGTGCGCGGGCCTGCTTGACCACGACCTCCGCGCCGGCGTCGGTGTCCCGGCCGAGGAAGACGCCGCCCTTGGCGCTGTGCCGGATCGCGCCGGTGATCACGTACCGCCCGGCCAGCAGCACTCCGCCGGCCCCGCGCCGGGCCGCGGCCGGCTTGGCCGCCCCGGGCCCGCGGCGGTCGGCGCCGGCTCCCCGGCCCTCGGGCCCCCGCCCCTCCGCCAGCGGGTCGCGCACCCACGGCGGGCACCGGTACGTCGCCCCGCGCGCGTCCTCGACCAGCTCGCCGTCCGGCCCGCGCAGCATCGACCGGTAGCCGCCGTCGTTGCCCAGCTCGGCGCGGGCCGCGAAGGCGCCGTACCGGTAGTGGACGCGGCTGCCGGGCCGGTACGGCCGGTCGGAGAGCACGACCGGGCCGGGCAGGCCGTCGGTGGCCCGGTGCAGGGCGGCGGCCAGCCGCCGGAACTGCTCCTCGCCCTCCGGGTAGACGGTGACGAACTTGCCTGCCGAACCCCGGTCGCTGTTGCGCGAGTTGAGCTCGTGCAGCTGCTCCGGCCCGGCGGCGAACTTGAACGCGCACGGGTCGTCGGCCAGCACTTCGGCGACGGCGGCGAGCACCGCGCCCCCCACGGCGGACGCCGCGCTGACGTGGATCTTCCAGCCCTCCCCGGCCAGTTCTCCCGCGGACGGCCTGGCCGTGCACCAGAAGCCCTCGGCGGTGACCTCCCAGTCGCCGCCGCCTCCCCGGCTCCCGGCGCCGGCCAGCGCCGTCCGTGTGACCTCCGGCCACGAGCCGGCCGCAGCCGGCCCGTCGCCCGCCGATCCCCTTCCCCCGGCCGTGCGAAGCGAGGTGCCCGTCCCCATCCGCTCTCACATCCCTTCGTCTCGGCCGGCGCCCGCCGGTGCCCACTGCTCCGGCACCCGGGCGCACGGCCACGGCCTGATCGGTTTCTCGGAGGTAACGGGAGTGCCGCCCCGGTCGCGTCCGCCGCGGACCCCGGCCGGGGCCCGGTCCGGACCCCTCCCGGGGCCGGGCGGACCCCGCCCGACCAGGGCCCGAGCTCCGGCGGAGCACCTTCCCGACCCGTACGGTCGGGGCAACTCCCGTTCGCAGAAGTGAAGTTACTTTCGGTTTCGGGGCGGACTCAACGCGTAGCGAGTCACTTCACTCGTAAGGGTGATCTGGGCACCGTTTCGAATTCGTGCGAGCCGCCCCCTGTGAGCGGCGGGCCCCGCGTACCCCGGCGGACGGGGCGCCCGAACGGCTCGTACGCCGTCGCCGCCCGCGCCCCGGGCGCCGTCCGAACGCGCTGAACCGCAGGTTGACGCGCACCTGTGCGCCCCGCCCCCCGCACCAGGCACCTGTCCGTCCCCGCCCCGGGCACCCGCCGCCCCCGGGCGGGGCACCCCGCCGGCCCTGCGGCCCGCCCGGTCCCTGCGGCCCGCCCGGTCCCGGCGGGCCGGGCGGCCCGGGCGCCCCCGCGCGCACGGTAGTCTCGACAGGTGCCGAAACTGTCCGACGTCATCGCCGCGCTCGAAGAGGTCTACCCGCCCCAGTGGGCGGAGTCCTGGGACGCCGTCGGCCTGGTCTGCGGGGACCCTCAGGCCGAGGTCGGCCGCGTGCTCTTCGCCGTCGACCCCGTGCAGGCGGTCGTCGACGAGGCCGTCGAGTGGGGTGCCGACCTGGTGGTCACCCACCACCCCCTCTATCTGCGCGGCACCACCAGCGTCGCCGCGACCACCTTCAAGGGCCGGGTCGTGCACACGCTGATCCAGGGCGGCATCGCCCTGCACGTGGCGCACACCAACGCCGACCACGCCGACCCGGGCGTCTCGGACGCGCTGGCCGAGGCGGTCGGCGTCCGCGTGACCGGTCCGCTGGTGCCGGACCCGACCGACCCGCTGGGCCGGCGCGGCGCCGGCCGGATCGGCCTGCTGGAGCCCCCGCTCACGCTCTCCGTCTTCGCCGCCCAGGTCGCCAGGGGCCTGCCGGCCACCGCCGCCGGCGTCCGGGTCTCCGGCGACCCGAACCGGCTGATCAGCCGCGTCGCGGTGTGCGGCGGTTCGGGCGACAGCATGTTCGCCGAGGTGCGGGCGGCCGGCGTCGACGCCTACCTCACCGCCGACCTGCGCCACCACCCGGCGTCCGAGGCCGCCGAGGCGGCGCCGGTCGCGCTGGTCGACGCGGCGCACTGGGCCACCGAGTGGCCCTGGCTCGCCCTGGCCGAGCGGGCGCTGCACGGCGCCGCCGAGAAGCGGGGCTGGGCCGTGGAGACCAAGATCTCCCACAAGGTCACCGACCCGTGGACCGCGCACGCCCCCATGTCCTTCACCGCCTGACCCGATTCACAGGAGCTCTCCGCTTGAACGCCGCGCCCGCCGACCAGATCCGCCTGCTCGACCTCCAGGCCATCGACTCGAAGCTCGACCAGCTGGCCCACCGGCGTCGCAGCCTGCCCGAGCACGCCGAGATCGAGAAGGCCACCGCCGACCACACCGCGCTGAAGGACCTGGTCGTCGCCGCCCAGGCCCAGCAGGGCGACACCGCCCGCGAGCTGACCAAGGCCGAGCAGGACGTCGAGCAGGTCCGCGCCCGCTCCGCCCGCAACCAGCAGCGCCTGGACTCCGGTGCGATCACCTCGCCGAAGGACCTGGAGAACCTCCAGCACGAGATCGGCTCGCTGGCCAAGCGCCAGGGCGACCTCGAGGAGGTCGTGCTGGAGATCATGGAGCGGCTGGAGTCGGCCCAGACCCGGGTCACCGAGCTGACCGCGCGTCTGGAGCACTCCTCGGTCGTGCTCAAGGAGGCCGAGGCCCGCCGCGACGCCGCCTTCGCCGAGATCGACGGCGAGGCCGAGCGGGTCCGCCGCGAGCGCGAGACCGTCGCCGTCGTCATCCCGGCCGACCTGCTGAAGCTCTACACCCGCCTGCGCGAGCAGCAGGGCGGCGTCGGCGCGGCCCGCCTGTTCCAGCGCCGCTGCGAGGGCTGCCGGGTCGAGTTCGCCGTCTCCGACCTGAACGCCATCAAGGCCGAGCCCAAGGACGCGGTCGTCCGCTGCGACAACTGCGGCCGCATCCTGGTGCGCACCGCGGAATCGGGCATCTGAGCCGGTGGCGGGGCGCAGGTTCATCGTCGAGGCGGACGGCGGCTCCCGGGGCAACCCGGGGCCGGCCGGCTACGGCGCGGTGGTCCGGGACGGTGACACCGGTCAGATCATCGCCGAGGCCGCCGAGTTCATCGGCCACGCCACCAACAACGTGGCCGAGTACAAGGGCCTGATCGCCGGCCTGAAGGCGGCCCGGGAGATCGACCCGGACGCCTCGGTGGACGTCCGGATGGACTCCAAGCTGGTGGTCGAGCAGATGTCCGGGCGCTGGAAGATCAAGCACCCCGACATGCAGCCGCTCGCCGCCGAGGCCCGTGGCGTCCTCCCGCGCGGCCAGGTCAAGTACACCTGGATCCCGCGCGAGCGGAACAAGGACGCCGACCGGCTCGCCAACGAGGCGATGGACGCGGGCAAGGCCGGGCGCCAGTGGGAGCCCAGGCCGCTGAAGGCCGCGTCGCCCGTCGTCGTGGAGCCGGCCGCCGAGCCGCCGCTGGAGAAGGCGGCGCCGAAGGCCGGCTGGGCGGCCGCCGCCGACCTCGGGACGCCGACCACCTTCGTGCTGCTGCGCCACGGCGAGACCCACCTCACCCCGGAGAAGCGTTTCTCGGGCAGCGGCGGCAGCGACCCGGAGCTCTCCGAGAAGGGCCGCTGGCAGGCCGAGCGGGCCGCCGAGGCGCTGGCCGCGCGCGGCTCCGTCCAGGCCGTGGTCAGCTCGCCGATGCGCCGCACCCGGGAGACCGCGGAGATCGTCGCCGCCCGCCTGGGCCTGGAGGTCCGGTACGAGGAGGGGCTGCGCGAGGTCGACTTCGGCGCCTGGGAGGGCCTCACCTTCGCCGAGGTCCAGCAGCACTACCCGGACGACCTGAACGCCTGGCTCGGCTCGCCCAGGGCCAAGCCGACCGGCAGCGGCGAGAGCTTCACCACCCTCACCCACCGGGCCGGGGTCGCCCGCGACAAGATCCTCGCCCGCCACCCGGGGAAGACCGTGCTGGTCGTCTCGCACGTCAGCCCGATCAAGACGCTGGTCCGGCTCGCCCTCGGCGCCCCGCCGGACTCGCTCTACCGGATGGAGCTGTCCGCCGCCTCGCTCTGCGCCGTCCAGTACTACGCGGACGGCAACGCCTCGGTGCGGCTGCTCAACGACACCGGGCACCTGCGCTGACGCTGCCGACGCAACGGCGGCGGGCTCCCCACGGAGCCCGCCGCCGTTCGCACACCCGAACCCCGCCGGTCAGTGGATCTCGGTGACCACCACGTCCAGCTGCCACGGCTTGCGGGCGGTGCCCTCGGCCGCGACCTCCACCCGGTGGCCCAGCCCGAGCAGCGCGTCCACCAGCTCGCCGGGCGTCTTCGGCTCGGCGCCCGCCACCAGCAGGTCGCGCACCAGTCGGCCCTTGGTCGCCTTGTTGAAGTGGCTCACCACCGTGCGCCTGCCGTTCCGCTCCTGGAGCACCCGCACGGTCGCCGTCCGGGACACCACCTCGCCGGCCGGCTTCCACGCCGCCGCGTACGCGGAGCTGCGCAGGTCCAGGACCAGCCCGTCCGCCACCTCCGGCAGCACGGACGCCGTCGCGCCCCGCCAGTACGCGCCGAGCGCCCCCAGCCCGGGGAGTTTCACGCCCATCGAGCAGCGGTAGGGCGGAATCCGGTCGTCGATCCGCACCGCACCCCAGAGCCCCGAGAAGACCAGCAGCGAACGCGCGGCCCGGTCGTACGCCGCCTCGTCCAGCGTGGCCAGCCCGAGGTTGTCGAACAGCACCCCGGTGTACACCTCGCCGGCCGGCAGCGCGCCCGCCGTCGGCAGCGCGGCGTTGCGCGCGATCTCGCCCCGCAGGCCGGGGCTCAGCCCGAGCACCCCGGCCGCCGTGTCCTCGTCCCCTCGGCAGAGCCCGACCAACGTCTCCAGGACCTGCTCCCGCGCCGCCGTCAGCCCGGGCAGCGACAGCCCGTCGAGCGCCACCGGCACCCCGTCCCCGGACGCGGCCTTGCCCTCCGAGGGCGGCAACAGCACCAGCACAGCGGACTCCTCAACAGTTTGTGGCGGACGATCCCCGCCACCCTACGCAAAACCACCCCGCCCCCGGAGACCCGGTCCGGCCGGTGAACGGCCGGGCCTACTCCCCGCGCCGGGCCCCGCCGGCCGCCGCGACCACGGCGGCCCCGGTGCCGAGGGCCAGGCAGAGCGGCGAGTAGTACCGGGTGTCCAGTCGCCGGAACCGCTCCGAGCGCGCCACCAGGCCCCCGCCGAACATCGCCAGCCCGCCCGCGCCCCGCGCCAGCATCACCCCGGCGACCGCCCGGACCCCCTGCCGCCGTACCCACGCCGGCCCGGCCTTCGGCAGCACGCCGGCCTCCGCGCCCACCAGGTACGCCGCCGAACCGAGAAGCCCGGCCACCGCCACGCACGCGGCCGCCGGCGGCACCCCGTCACCGGTGCCGACCACCGTGTCCGCGAACTCCTCCGGCGTCCGCAACGGCCACGGCGTCACCGCCCACACCGCGTGCAGCGCCCCCGTCGCCGCCAGCCCCCCGGCCACCGCCGCCCCCGCGACCTTCACCGCACCCATCGCCGAACCCCCTCCGCAGAACACCGGTTCTTGTCCCGCCACGCTACGACCCCCTTACGCGTCCCGTCCCACCGCCGTACCCGTCGGTGTCGCCCCGCCCGCCCGGTCCCCGTCAAAGCGCTGGTCACCGCGGGCCCGGTCGCTCTACCGTCGACGTGAAGAGGAGAGTGACGCGATGACCCTGCGACCCCTGGACCTGGTCCCCGGCGACGACGACGCCGTGGAGGAGTCCCTGCCCGTCCGCCTGCCCGCCGGCCTTCCGGCCGAGACCAGGCGAGCGCTGGAGTTCGCACTGGAGGCGGCCGCGCAGGCGGTGCTGGCCGGCCGGGTGCGGGTCACCGGGGCACCGGACGAGGACGACCGCGCCGAGCTGGCCTTCGACGTGCGCCAGTCCGAGCTCCCCGACGCCCTCGCCGAGCCCGCCCGGCACCCCGCCCGGGCCGCCGCCGGGCCCGGCCGTGCCGAGCGCCGCGCCGCCATGGTGGGCCGGATCCGCGAGGCCAACGCGGAGACGCTGGAGAGGCTGAAGGACCTGTGAACGCGGCGGGGGGAACGAACGACGTCGAGTACCTCGACCTGGAGGACGTCACCTACCTCGCCGGCGGCCCGGAGAACATCCGCGACCTGGGCGCGCTGCTCTCCGCACTGGGCCGCCCGCAGGCGAGCCTGTTCGGCGGGGACGCCTACCCGGACCTCTGGACCAAGGCCGCCGCGCTCGGCCAGAGCCTCGCCCGCAACCACCCGCTGGTCGACCGGAACAAGCGCACCGCCTTCGAGGCGATGCTGCTCTTCCTCGACTACAACGACGAGCCCTACCGCGACCCGCACCCGGACGACGCGGTCGCCTTCATGCTCCGCCTGGCCACCGGCGGCTACGACGAGTCCGTCGCCCTCGCGGCCAAGGACCTCAGGTCCCTCCTGGGCCGCTGAGCACTCCCGGAGCGCGGCCCGGCCACCGGCGCGCCCGGTGGCCGGGTCCGTCCGGAATCACCCGATTCGCCCTACGCTGCCTCCATGCCACGCCGAAAACTGCGCGTCAAGGCCGCCGACTCCGCCCGGATCAACGCCGAACTGGCCGAGCTGCGCGCCCGCCTGGAGATCCACACCGAGTGGCCCGACCCGGTCCTCGCGGAGGCGGAGGAGGCCGCCCGCACGCCCCGGCTGCCGGAGTACGACGCGACCGGGCTGCCGCTCTTCACCGTCGACCCGCCCGGCTCCCGGGACCTCGACCAGGCCATGCACCTGGCCCACCGCCCGGGCGGCGGCTACCGGGTGCACTACGCGATCGCCGACGTGGCGGCCTTCGTCCGGCCCGGCGGGCTGATCGACGCCGAGGCCCGGCGCCGCGTCCAGACCCTCTACTTCCCGGACCACCGCGTCCCGCTGCACCCGGCCCGGCTCTCCGAGGACGCGGCCAGCCTCCTGCCGGGCGAGACCCGCCCCGCCCTGCTCTGGCAGCTCGACCTGGACGCGGACGGCGCCGTCGTCCTCGCGGACCTGCGACGCGCCCTCGTCCGCTCGCACCGCCGGCTCGACTACGCCGCCGTCCAGCGCGCCGTCGACGCGGGCGGCGCCGACGAGCAGCCCGCCCTCCTCGCCACCGTCGGCCGGCTGCGCGAGGAGCAGGAACGGGCCCGCGGCGGGATCAGCCTGCCCGTCCCCGAGCAGGAGATCGAGGAGACCCTGCACGGCTACGTCCTCGGCTACCGCGCACCCGCCCCCGCCGACGGCTGGAACGCCCAGATCTCGCTGCTCACCGGCATGGCCGCGGCCGAGCTGATGCTGGACGCCGGCGTCGGACTGCTGCGCACCCTGCCCGCCGCCCCGCCGGAGGCGTACCAGCGGCTGCGCCGCACCGCCCGCGCCCTGGACGTCGACTGGCCCGACGGCCTGCCGTACCCGGATCTGGTCCGCTCGCTGGACCCGGACGTCCCGCTGAACGCGGCGTTCCTCAACGAGTGCACCGGCCTGCTGCGCGGCGCCGGCTACCACGCCTTCGACACGGCGCAGGGCCTGCCCGTCCCGGCGGATCCGGCGCACGCCGCGCTGGCCGCACCGTACGCGCACTGCACCGCGCCGCTGCGCCGCCTGGGCGACCGCTTCGCCCAGGAGGTCTGCGCGGCCGTCGCCGCCGGCGAGTCGGTGCCCGACTGGGCCCGGGAGGCGCTGCCCGCCGTGCCGTCCCTGATGGCGGGCGGGGACCGCCGTTCGGCCGAGGTCGAGCGGGCCTGCGTGGACCTGGTGGAGGCCGAGCTGCTGGCGGGCCGGGAGGGGGAGGACTTCCCTGCGCTGGTGATCGACGTGGACGAGCAGCGGCCCGCCCGCGGCACCGTCCAGCTGCGCGAGCCGGCCGTCCGGGCCCGCTGCGAACGCCCCGACGACGCGTCGGGAGCCGGCCGCGGCCTGCCGCTCGGCGGGGAGGTCCTCGCGCGGCTGACGGTCGCCGACCCGGCCACCCGGACGGTCCGCTTCACCGCCCGCTGACCCCGCCCCCGGTGGGAGGATCGTCCCGTGGCCGAACCGAACCCCCGCAGGACGCCCCCGGGCGAGCACCCCGCCGCGCCGTCCGCCCCGCCCGGCCGGCGCCGCCGGCTGCTGGTCCTGGCGATCTGCTGCCTGAGCCTGTTCATCGTCGGGCTCGACAACACGGTGGTGAACATCGCCCTCCCGGCGATCCAGAAGGACCTCGACGCCCCCGCCTCCGGACTGCAGTGGATCATCGACGCCTACACCCTGGTGCTGGCCTCGCTGCTGATGCTGTTCGGCTCGGTGGCCGACCGCTTCGGCCGCCGCCGGGTGTTCCAGACCGGCCTGCTGCTCTTCGTGCTCGGCTCGCTGCTCTGCAGCCTGGCACCCAGCCTGGAGTGGCTGGTGGCGTTCCGCGCGCTGCAGGCGGTCGGCGGCTCGATGCTCAACCCGGTGGCGATGTCGATCATCACCAACACCTTCACCGATCCGAGGGAGCGGGCCCGGGCGATCGGCGTGTGGGGCGGCGTGGTCGGCATCTCGATGGCGCTGGGCCCGCTGCTCGGCGGCTTCCTGGTGGACGGCGCCGGCTGGCCCTCGATCTTCCTGATCAACGTCCCCGTCGGCCTGCTCGCCTGCGTGCTGACCGCCCGGTACGTCCCCGAGTCCCGCGCGCCCCGGGCCCGCCGGCTGGACCCGGTGGGCCAGCTGCTGATGGTGGCACTGCTCGGCTGCGGCACCGCCGCGATCATCGAGGGCCCCGAACACGGCTGGACGTCCCCGCTGATTCTGGCCCTCGCCGCGTCCGCGCTCGCCGCGCTGACGGCCTTCCCGCTCTGGGAGCGGAGGGTCGCCGAGCCGCTGGTCGACCCGCGGTTCTTCCGCAGCGCCCCGTTCACCGGTGCCACCGTGACGGCGGTCTGCGCCTTCGCGGCGCTCGGCGGCTTCCTCTTCCTCAACACGCTCTACCTCCAGGACGTCCGCCACTACAGCCCGGTCGAGGCGGGCCTGTGGACGCTGCCGATGGCCGGGATGATGCTGGTCTGCGCCCCGGTCTCCGGCCGGATCGTCGGCAGCCGGGGCCCGCGCGGCCCGCTGGTCGCGGCCGGGCTCGGCCTCGCGGCCAGCGGCCTGCTGCTCACCCGGCTGGCCGCGGACTCCCCGGCGGCCCTGCTGCTGGCCGCGTACGGGCTGTTCGGCTTCGGCTTCGGAATGGTGAACGCGCCGATCACCAACACCGCCGTCTCGGGCATGCCGCGGGCCCAGGCCGGCGTGGCGGCGGCGGTCGCCTCGACCAGCCGTCAGGTCGGGCAGTCGCTCGGCGTCGCGGTGATCGGCACCGTGGTCACCTCGGCGGTGGTCGGCCCGCTCGTCACCGGCTTCGCCCCGGCCAGTCACGCCGGCTGGTGGATCGTGACCGGCCTCGGCGTCGCCATCCTCGTCCTCGGCCTGGTCACCACGACCGCCTGGGCCACCGGCACCGCCACCCGGGTGGCCGCCCGCCTCGGCGGCGAGGCACCCGTCGTCAGGCCCGCCGTACGGGAGGCCCCGCCCGAGCGGCTACCATGACCACTACGGCGGAAGAGTCGGCCGGGCGGTCGCGACGGGTCCTCAGGGCCCGCCGAGGAACGTCCGGGCTCCACAGAGCAGGGTGGTGGGTAACGCCCACCCGGGGTGACCCGCGGGACAGTGCCACAGAAAACAGACCGCCCGCAGCTTCGGCAGCGGGTAAGGGTGAAACGGTGGTGTAAGAGACCACCAGCGACCGGGGTGACCCGGCCGGCTAGGTAAACCCCACCTGGAGCAAGGTCAAGATCGGTGCCCTCGGGCGCCGTGCGCGGATGACCGAGGGCTGCTCGCCCGAGTCCGCGGGTAGACCGCACGAGGCTGTCGGCAACGGCAGCCCTAGATGGATGGCCGCCTCCCCGGGCCGCGCAAGCACCCCGGGAGACAGAACCCGGCGTACAGGCCGACTCTTCCGTCGTACCCGTCATACACGGGACGTTTCCCCGGCCGGACGTGCCGGGGAGCCGTCCGCCGCCTAACGTGCCGTGGCACTCGTCCGGCCCCGTGCCGCACCGACGGTCGCCACGACCGTCTCGGCCGCGACCTCCGGTTCGGTGTGCTCCCAGATGCGGATCACCGTCCACCCCGCCTCCTTCAGGGCGCGATTCGTCTCGATGTCCCTCTCCCTGGTCCGGTTGAGCTTGTCGGACCAGAACTTCTGGTGCGAGGCCGGTGTGGTGCCGTGCTCGGGGCAGCAATGCCAGAAGCAGCCATCGACGAATACCGCGACCTTCACGCCAGGAAACACCAGGTCCGCCGTGCGGCGCAGTCCCGCCAGCGGTCGGGCGGAGACCCGATAGCGCAGCCCGGCGGCGTGGACGAGCGAACGCAGACGCAGTTCGGGCCTGGTGTCCTTGCCCTTGTTGGCCCGCATCGAGCGACGGGTGCCCGCCGAGGAGGCCCATGAGGCCGCGGCGCCTGCGGGCGCCTGCGCGAGCAGCCCGGCCTCGCGTGCGAGCCGCCATCCTTCGCGCAGGTTGGCGTTGCGGGTTCGACGGTCGACCACGCCTAGCGGGACGCTGCGGACGTGCCGGTCAACGGACCAGCTGAGTCGGGCGCGAACCGTCCCGGTCCGGGTCGAGGTCGCCAGCACCACGCTGGCGCGCTTGAGCCGGCCGTCCCCGACGTCGACCAGGCGGGCGTCGGCCCCGCCCGCGGCCCGGTCCTGTTCCCGGGCGCGCTCCGCCCGGTCCGGCGCCTTCGCGGGTGCGGCGCCGGGCTCCGCGGTGCCTGCCTTCGCCAACTCTCCTCTTCCTCCTCCGGCGCCCCGTCCGGTCGGGCCGGTGCCGTCCGTGATCGTGGGCGCCACGTGCACAGGGTATGGCGAACAAGGTCGTCTGCGCGGGCCGGTGGTGACCTTCGCCGATCCCGGCTTTCGTGACCTGCCCGATGGCGCCCCATAGTGATCGCGCCTGTACTGTTTTCGGCAATCGATCCTTGGCCGGGCGTCGTGCGCCACCGTCACGCCCTGGGTCGGGCGTGGGCGAATCAGGGAGACAGGGAGCCGGGCTTCGTCATGGACGAGTTCGATCGGCAGTATGCGGAGTTCAAGCAGCTGATCAAGCAGAAGACGCCCGAGCAGGCGTTGAGCATGATCAGGCTTTTCGGCATGAGCGAGGAACTCGCCAAGCGCATCGCCGAGCGCCACCAGCAGGAGACCATCGAGGTCCGGGAGCGGCGTCAGCCCGGATCGGTCGTCCGGAACAACCGTCAGACGTGGTACGTCGGACCGCAGGATGGTGACCGCTGCTGGCCCGCTCTGCATGGCCTGCTCGGTGACGGCGGATGGGACAAGGCCTCCCTGCAGAGCCTTGACGACGCGTCCACGAAGGTCGTCTCCATGCTGGACCACCCGCTGGAGAAGGAGTTCTCCACCCGCGGCCTGGTCGTCGGTTACGTCCAGTCGGGCAAGACCACCAACTTCACGGCGCTCATCGCCAAGGCCGCGGACGCGGGCTACAAGTTCTTCATCGTGTTGGCGGGCATGCACAACGGCCTGCGACGGCAGACCCAGCTCCGCCTCCAGGACCAGCTCGTGGACCAGGTGGTCGACCAGTGGCACGCGCTCACCGGTCCGGACGGGGACTTCGAGCCGCCACACGGCAACCCGGCAGCCTTCTTCGCCCAGAGCAACGGCCAGCACGTGCTGTGCGTCGTCAAGAAGAACGTTCCCAGGCTGCGCAAGCTCAAGAACTGGCTTGAGAAGGCCCCGGACTACCTGAAGAACTGTCCCACCCTCATCATCGACGACGAGGCGGATCAGGCCAGCGTGGCCTCGAAGACCACTAATCCGCTGATTCGCGAGATTATCGACCTCTTCCCGCGCGGCGGCTACGTCGGCTACACGGCGACGCCGTTTGCCAACCTCCTGATCGACCCCTCCAGCGAGGACCTCTATCCGAGGGACTTCATCGTCAATCTTCCGAAGCCCGAGGGCCACTTCGGTACCGAGGTGCTCTTCGGACGCCAGCCGATCGACGGCGAGGACCCGGACGACGCCCCCGACGGGTACGACATGATTCGTACGGTCCCGTACGAGGAGATCCCGTTGGTTCGACCCGGTAGGGACGAGCTGGAGGATTTCGTCCCCGAGATCGAAGGGGCGCTGCGGGACTCGGTCCTGTACTTCTGGCTGGCCACCGCCGCACGTCGCTTCCGCGGCACGGGTAACCGGCACTCCACCATGCTTGTCCACACCAGCGTCAGCACCGTTGTGCACGAGAGCTTCAAGACGCCGCTGGAGAGCCTTCGGGCCGAGGTGGCGGCGCTGGTCGAGCACGGTGACGAGGCGATGCTGGACGAGCTCCGGGTGATGTGGCGCGGGGAGACGGAGCGGGTGGCGGCCGACGAGTTCGGAGAGGACGTCACCTCGTTCGACGAGCTCCTGAAGCACCTGCCCGCGGTCCTTGCCGAGTGCCGGGTCATCCTGGACAACTCCACCAGCGTGGAGCGGCTCGACTATGAGAACGGACCGGTCACGGCGATCGCCGTCGGCGGGAACACCCTCTCGCGTGGGCTGACGCTGGAGGGCCTGGTCGTCAGCTACTTCGTGCGGGGCGCATCGACCTACGACACGCTGCTGCAGATGGGGAGGTGGTTCGGGTTCCGCAAGGGGTATGCCGATCTGCCCCGGGTGTGGATGACGGACGATCTCCGCGACTGGTTCCGTCACATCGCCACCGTCGAGTCCGAGATGCGTCGTGACATCGACCGCTACCTGGTCGAGGACGAGACGCCGCTCACCTTCGCAGTCCGGTTGCGCAGCCACCCCAAGCTGCGGATCACCGCGGTGTCCAAGATGCGCGACGCCATCAGGTCGAGCTCCTCCTACGGGGGCCAGCGCATCCAGACCCGCTACTTCCACACCCACGACGCCGAGTGGTTGCGCGGCAATCAGGCGGCGGCGGCGGCCCTTCTCGACGACGCGCTGCGGCTCGACGGCGCCCGCCACGAGGACCTGGCTACCCGTGGCCGGCCCGGCAGGCACCTGCTGCGCAACGTGTCCCACGGCTCCATCCTCAAGTTCCTCGAGCGGTACCGGTTCCACGAGAAGTCGATGGACTGCGACACCAGGCTGATCAGCGAGTACATCGCGCGACGCACCCGCTCCGGCAACGGCGGCTCGCTGCGTCGGTGGAACGTCGCGGTCGTGGGCACCGCCCCGACCGGCTCGGCGGACACCAGCTACGAGTTCGTTCCCGGCATCGCCGTCGACCGGATCGTGCGAGCGAGGCAGCGGACCGCGGATCCGGTCGCAGCGGACATCAAGACCCTGATGAACCCGAGCGACCCCGGGATCGACCTCGACCTTGGGGCTTGGGCGGGTCAGAAGATCACGGAGGAGATGCTCAAGCAGGCCCGGCAGGCCCAGTCGCCCGACACGGGTCTGCTCGTGCTCTACCCGATCGACCGGATCTCCCCCACCCGTCGCAGGGAACGTCTGCCGCTGGACGCCGTGGACCACGTCATCGGCGTGGGCATGGTGTTCCCGGTGCCGCGCGGCGAGGACACGCGGGTGGAGTGGTTCAGTGCGGACCTCTCGGGCGTCGTTCCCGACGACGACCTGGACGTCCTGCCCGAGGAGGACCTCACGGCGGCCCTCTACGAGGGGCAGCTGTGACGTTCGGGGGCGGTCTTCAGGACGTCCTTGAAGAGCACTGGGCGGCGCTCGCCGCCGCGACGGCCGACCGTCCGGACGTCGTCCGGACCTCGCGGCTTCCGGTCGACACCGACTTCGGCCGGCTGCTGGCCGCCGTGGACGGTGCGGGATTCAGGCATCTGCTGGTACCGCTTCAGCGGCGCCAGACGATCACCGGCAGCGCGGTTGGGGCGGCGCTGCGCATATTCGAGCGCCCGTTGCAGGACGACGAGAGCTATGGCAGGTACGCGGACATCACGTGTTCGCTCCGCGAGCTCGACGACGTTTTCACCGGGCTGTGCGGAGACGTCCTGGTGGCGCTCGAGGCGGACGGCGCGCGTCCGTACCGGACCGCGCTGGCCGTGGTCGACCGTTGGCGCCGACTCTTCGCGGGCGGCCCCAGGACGCTCACCCGGGAACAGCTCCTCGGACTGCACGGCGAGTTGACCGTGCTGTCGAGAATGCTGGCGATGGATTCGGGGGCCACACGGTACTGGACGGGGCCGGAGAGCGGACGACACGACTTCACCGACGGGCGCCACGCCGTCGAGGTGAAGAGCACCGCAGCGGTCTCCGAGCGCAGGACCTTCCAGGTGCACGGACTGGACCAGTTGGAGGAGCCCGCCGAGGGGGATCTCCTTCTCTGCTGGCATCGGTTCGAGGAGCACCCCGACGGCCGGAGCCTGCCCGAACTCGTTCAGCAGGCCCAGGACCTCTGCGACGACCAGGAGGGACTCCTCTCCAAGTTGATGAGGACCGGGTACCGCCCCGCCGCCAACGACCACCAGTACCAGCGGCGTCTGATACTGGTGGAGAGCAGGTGGTACCGGGTCGATGCGTCGTTCCCCCGACTGACCCCGGCCTCCCTCGTCGGCGAGGTCCCCGCCGGGGTGTCGGACGTCTGCTACACCGTCGACCTCGCGGGTGTACAGGCCGAGCCGCTGACGGCCGGCAACGTCGACGACCTCCTGGCCCAGGTCGGGGGCAGGCCGTGACAACGACGCCACGATGGCTCTCCGAGCAGCACGGGCCGGGCGGTGGCAGCGGCGGCGCCTCGTTGCTGCGCCGCCTCGACTCGACCGGGCTTGACGGACTTACGCTGCTGGTCCGCGAGTCCGTCCAGAACAGCTGGGACGCCCGGAGCGGCGATGGCCCGGTCGACTACCGGGTGGAGCTTCGCACGCTTCGCCCCTCTCAAGCCCCGGTCTGGCGCAGGCTGCTCGAACAGGACGCCCCGACGCCCGCCCACCTGCCACTGCGTGCCTCTCTTCAGCGCGGGGCGCCACGACTGCTCACCGTTACGGACCTGGGCACGAAGGGGCTCGGCGGCCCGACCCGGGCCGACGTGGTGTCTAACGAATCGTCCGACTTCGTGGCCTTCGTGCGCAATATCGGCGATTCCCAGGACGCGGAGAGTCGAGGCGGCACGTATGGTGCGGGCAAAGTGGTGTTCCATCTGGCCTCCGCTGCCCACACCGTACTGGTCCACACCCGGTGCAGGGTCGGCGGACGGCTGGAGACCCGGTTGATCGGGTGGGCCATCCACGAGAAGTACGCCACCAGGACCGTGGACGGACCCAAGTCGTTCACGGGCCGCCACTACTGGGGTGAGGTCAGGGACGGGGACGGGCGCGGGGGCCTGAAGTACGTGGAACCCCTGGTGGGCGCCGAGGCCGACGCCATGGCGGGGCAGCTCGGCCTGCACCCCTTCCCCGAAGGTGCCACGGGTACCACCGTCGCCGTAATCGACCCCGTCCTTGGCGACCGCACCTCCGAAGCGGCGATGCGCTGGATCGCCGACGCCATGGTGTGGAACCTGTGGCCCAAGATGTTGCCGGGGCCGGACGGACGGCCTCCGCTGCGGCTTGCCGTGTTCCACGAGGGCGAGTCGGTCCCGGTGGCGGATCCCACCACCGTGCCCCACCTGGCCCCCTTCGTCCACGCATACCGTGCGATGGACAAGTCCGTCGAGCACCGGGGTCTCAAGCGGACGCTGGGTACCTTCGGGTTGAAGCCGCTCATCAATCCGAAGGGGGACCCCTCGGAGGTGGCCCGGCAGGCGGGTGTCCTCGGGCGGGTGCACCACACGTGCCTCATGCGTCCCGTCGACCTGGTGGTGAAGTACCTGGAGGGACCGGCACCGGCGGAGGAGGCGATGGGCTACGCCGCCGTCTTCCGCGCCGATCCGGGGATGGACCGGGTCTTCGCCGCCAGTGAACCCGCGACCCACGACGACTGGTTGGTCGAGAAGCTCGGTGGCGACGACCACCGCCTTGCGAACCAGGCCCTCAGGGAGGTCAAGCGGGAGATGCGCGAGGCCGCGACGCCACGTGTCCGGGCGGACGAGGTGGGTGATGGCGTCTCCCTGGCCCACATGAGCCAGTTGATGTCCGGCCTCATGGCGGGGGCGACCGGCCAAGGCGGGGCGGCGGTGTTCACCGCGCCCTCCCGGCCCGGGCGTACCGGCCTCGGCGCGGGTGCCGGTGGAACGCGCGGCGGTGCCGGCCAGGGCACCGAACCGGCTACGGGCCGTGGCCGCCGCGCGTCCCGCCTGCGCTATCTCGGGGACGCCCGTCTGGACACGTTCGCCGGCGCGCCGGCGCTGATTCAACGGTTCCAGCTGCTCGACCCGGGAGCGCAGGACGTGCGGGCGACCCTGGCGGTCGCGCTCGGTGGGGGAGGCCGGGAGGACACGCCTCCGGAGGGCGCGGCGATGCCCGAGATCGCCGGCTGGCTGACGGACGAAGGCCCGTTGGTCACGTCACAGGTGCTGAGCGTCGGGGGCACGGATGACCGGATCTGGTCGCTTGTCGTCACGCCCGCCCCTGACACCGTCACCGAGATGACCGTAAGCGCCGAAGGCAGGGACGAGGTCTCGTGAGCGTCCGTCAGATCCATCCCTACCGCCGCCCTCGCGATGGCGACGTCCACGCCGACGATTGGACGGTCCGGCTTGACGGTGGGGGCCGCGGTCCGCTGCCGCCCTATGTGCCGGGCTGGGACTACCAGTTCGACCTCCGTCTGGAGCGGGAGGTCCGCGTCGACGTCGACGCCGTCCGCGACTCCGCCGGTCTGCCGGCCGATGCCCGGCTCGCGCTGGCGGTCGTCTGGAGCTCCTCGGGTTCGGGCCTTCGGGTAAGGGCGGAGCACGTCGTGCTGCCCGCACACGGGAGCCTGACCGTCCCGGTCGCCTTCACGGTGCGGGGGCGGGACAGCGGCGGCGTGCTGACCCTCGACACCCAGCTCGTCCTGGCGGCGCGGATCCCCGACGCGCCACCGCTCACCGCACGGCGCGCGGGCTCGGTGCTCTGGGGCGACGAGGCCAGGGTGCGGCTTCAGGGCGACGATTCCCAGTTCCCGATGACGGTCGTCGACTTCGAGGCGCAGGGGTATCCGGCGGACGCGCCGTGGTTCCTTTCCGTGGGGCCGGATCCCACGGCCGCCGCCATGGGGGCGATGGTCCTCCTCGTGAACAGTCGGGTTCCCGTGGTGATCGAGGCCATGCAGCGGGCCGGTCAGCCGTCGGTCTCCGACCGGCTCATCCACGCCGCGGTGCAGGCGGACGTGGTGCGGCTGTTGATCGAGCACGCCGTCCGGAACCCGGAGATCCAGGACGACTCCCGCTACGAGCCCGACACACTCGGGCACCTGCTGCTCGGGGTCGTGCACACCCGCTTTCCGGAGTCCTCGCTTCACGGACTGCGCCGGCTCCACGAGAACGACCCGTCGCTCTTCTCGGCCCGCGTCCAGGGCGCCGTCGGCCTGTTCGCAAAGGAGTCCTGATGGTCTACCTCATGCCCCAGCTGCTACCCGTGGCGATCGACGAGCTGTACTCGGAACACCGGGGCGAGGAGCCGGAAACGCTGGCGGGTCGGGCCGCTGTCACCCACCCCGCCATGTACTACGCGGCGACGGGTGGCAGCCGGCTGCCCGTCGACCGCCTGGCGGCGCTTCGGAACGCGATCGTGGCCAAGGCCGTCGAGAACGGGTACCCCACGGTGTCGGGCAGGCCTCCGGGCCGCCGCGCGGCCGCGCGGTTCGACATGGACGTGGCGCAGATCCTCTATCAGGAGGCCGGCATCATGCCGGCGGAGGCCCTTTCCCCGCAGTTGTGGGCCTTCCTGTCCCTGGTGGTCATGCCCGATGTCGCCGCGTGGCGTTTTCCCGGATTCAATCCGCGCCGGGTCACCGGTCGTGACATCACCCGGCACGTGTTCGGGCGTCTGTGGTGGCGGGCTCACCTTGTCGGCGGCGCACGGCTCGACCGTGAGGACCTCTTCGACGCCCTTGCCGTGCTGGGGGAGGAGGCCTTCGACCAGGTCTTCGCCCGGCGCACCTCCATCGGGGCCAGCTCGCACCTGGTCTGTGGCATTCTCCGGGTCTGGCAGGAGTTCGACATTCCCGAGGACGAGGAGGTCGCAGACCGGACGGTCTTCCGTGACTTCCTCAAGCGCATTCTGCGTCTTCGCGCCTTCGTCTCCTTCGACGCCCTCGGGGAGGCGGAGCTGGACGACGAGCTGAGGACACTGGTCGCGGAGTCGCTTCAGGCGACGACCGGTGTGTCGGCGGCCGTACAGCCAGGGTGGGGTTCCGAGGCCCCGGCGGTGCTGCCCGCGCCGAGGCCGGCCTCCGACGTCTTCTCCGAAGCGCTTCCGTCGACGTTCGGCGAGGTGGCGTCCTCGGATGGGCGGCGGCCCACGGCCATAGACCTTTGCGCCGGCGTGGGGGGCATGGCCCTCGGGCTTGAGCAGGCGGGCTTCGACATCGCCGCCTTGGTGGAGATCGACAAGGACAGCTGCGACACGCTCAGGACCAACCGCCCGGCGTGGCGGGTCGTGGCGGCCGACCTGGCGGCCGTTGACCCCGGCGATCCGGTGTTCGGCCAGGACGTTGATCTCCTGGTCTGCGGACTGCCGCGTTCGCCCTACACCTCGGCGGGTCGGCAACGTGCCACCGGTGATCCCCGGGACGCGCTGGTGGGCGCCCTTGAGATGGCAAGGGTCGTCCGGCCCCGGATCCTGGTGCTGGAGAACATCCCGGACTTCTTCGAAAAGCCGAAATTCGAGGAGGCCCGGTTCATGGTCTCCGAGCTCGTCGACCAACTCGGCTACCGGCTCGACCGGGGTGAACTCCAGGCCGTCGATTTCAACGTGCCGCAGAGCCGGGGCCATCTCTTCGCGGTCGCGATGTCGGCCGAGGACATGGCGCGCTTTGTCTGGCCGAGCCCGCTCGAAGGTCGGCGGCCGACTCTGGGGGAGGCCCTGTTGCCGTCGATGGCCTCGGCGGGATGGCCACACGCCGCCGAATGGGCCGCCCGTGCCGGCGTCCCGGCCCCACTCATCGTGGGCGGCGCCACGGGCCGGGGCGGCGCGGACCTCGGGCCCTCCCGCACCAAGGCGATGTGGGCCCGTATGGGGGTGTACGGCGGGAGCCTGGGCGACGAGCTCCCGGGGCCGGACTTCGTTCTGGACTACGAGGCCCCGCCGAAAGAGGGTCTTCTCCGTCTCACGCTGGAGCAGGTCGCACTGCTACAGGGCCTGCCGCCGGAGTGGAAGGTCCAGGGGCTGAAGACCTCCGTCTACCGCCAGATCAGTCAGGCCGTCCCGCCGGTGGTGGCCCAGGCACTGGGGCGTAGTCTCCTGGACGTGCTCAAGGGTGCGACCTGAGGCTCCGGGCGCACCACGACATCCGTTCGGCGGGTCCGCCCGCCTTGATCACGAAGTAGACTGCGACACCATGCCCAACCGCGACTCTGATGCCACCCAGCACGAGGACAATTCCCCGAGGGAGCTGACCGTGGTGGACCTGTTCTCCGGCGCGGGGGGATTCACCGCCGGTCTGACAAGGTCGTACCGGCCGGAGGGCGCGAGCCGCAGCCCGTTCCGCAGCATCGCGGCGGTGGAGTTCGACGAGGCCGCCGCGGCGACCTACGCCGCGAACTTCGGCGGACACGTCGCCAACGAGGACATCACGGGATGGGAACCGCCGGCCGAGGCGATGCAGGCCGACGTCATCGTGGGCGGTCCGCCGTGCCAGGGGTTCTCCGGCCTCGGCAAGGAGGATCCCGACGACCCGCGCAACCTTCTGTGGAAGGAGTACGTGCGGGTTGTGCAGCGGATCCGTCCGAGGATCTTCATCATCGAGAACGTCGACCGGTTCATGCGGTCCCCGCAGTTCGAGGACCTGAACAGGGCGCTGGACGACGACCGGCTGGGGGACTACCTGATCGTCCCTGCCGTGCTCAACGCGGCGGACTACGGGGTGCCGCAGGCGCGCCGGCGGACGATCGTGATCGGCACGCGCAAGGACGTGATCGCGCGGCACCCGAGCCGACGCCCGCTTCAGCACCCCGAACCGACCCACGTCCGTGCCCATGACCTCACCGGGCGGCCTCTGTGGCGCACCGTGCAGGAGGAGGTCTTCGACCACGTGCCGAAGACTGTCGACGGGCTTGACCTCCCGGACCGACCGGAGCCCGCGGAGGGCGTGCCGGGGCCGTACAAGACCACCGAGCTTCACATTGGCCGCACTCCCCGGCCGTTGTCGCTGGCCCGCTACGCGGCCATCGGCAAGGGCGGCAACCGAAAGGACCTGCGCGGCCGGACGGTCCTCATCGACGGCGAGGTCGTTCCGCTGTCGACCGAGAGCTGGGACCGCCACAACAACGGCTCGGGTGACGTGATGGGGCGCCTGCACGCCGACCGGCCGTCGGTGACCATCCGGACCGAGTTCTACAAGCCGGAGAAGGGCCGCTACCTGCACCCGGACGCGGACCGGCCAATCACCCATTACGAGGCGGCGCTCATTCAGGGCTTCCCGCGGGATTTCAAGTGGCACGGATCGAAGATCCAGATCGCGCGCCAGATCGGGAACGCCGTCCCGGTGGGCCTGGGCGCCGCGATCGGCCGGGCAATCGACGAGTACCTGTCGGAGTGCGAGTCCTTCGACTCGTGATCCCGGGAGACAGAACCCGGCGTACAGGCCGACTCTTCCGTCCTCAGGCGTGGTGAAGGCCCGTCGGACCGCTCAGCGGTACC